>CALXUQ010000006.1 GCA_944391725.1 uncultured Alphaproteobacteria bacterium
CATCCCTCAAGTACGTTAACATTATTTAGAGTCATCCCTCGTGTTCTAAAAAAATACAAAATAGAGTCATCCCTCGACTACGCAGTAGTCGTCCAGGGATCTACGAATTTTTTTATACTTTCCAAACACTTAACCTAACTCGAAGCCTCCTTGGTTACTGTCGTAACCAAGGGGTGACATTATAATATAAAAAGCACTCCGCAGAGCGCTTTCGCCACTCTGCGGAGCATCGGAGAAAGAAAAAAACATAATAATACCTGTTACCCAAACTCGGTTAGTTAACTAAAAAGCTAGGACACACCTGACGTAACCGTAGTTGACCTTATGGTCCCAGTCCACAAGGCCGGTATCGCTGTACACGTTCCACGCGCGGCCGCTATTATACTCGGACGAAGACCAAAAGTAGTAATATTCTGATGTTAACTGTGTCCCTCCGGCCGCCTTTATACCATTGTTTACGGCTGAATAGTTAGTCTCTATCGAGGCATATAGCTCCCCTGCCGCTGGTAAGTACCACTGCCCCTTAGATGTGCCTGGGGTTGTATAGTTATAGCAATAACCAGGAGCATAATCAGTTACACTGCTCCCATAATATGATATCCATGCCGCCGTATTAGCCTTACCACTAAAGTCATTCTTTGCCGCAGCAACTGAGCGATAATTCGTGATACCGCTGATATCTACATCATCACTACTCCATTCCATTTCCGTATGTGCCAAATTTATCGCTAATCTCGTATCGCCATTTACATACGACACTACACCTATTGGCGTCTTGCCGCTTACCTTAGAGGCCGAGCAAGTCATATCGGAGTTGAGGATATTTCCAACCTCACAAACTACCGCCTGCTCACACACCCCATTCTTCCACTCATAACCATTCGCACAGGTGCAAGCCGTATATTTTCCACCGCAAGCCGTACCTGAACCACCCGAAATATTTGCTCCACTACAAGTGTATTGATAAGAACTATCGCAAGACTTCTCGCACACCCCATTCTTCCACTCATACCCATCAGCACAAGTACAAGCTGTATATTTTCCGCCACAAGCCGTGCCTGAGCCGCCAGAATAGCCCGTACCTGAACAAGTGTACTTATATGTACTCGGGCAAGAGCAAGCACCATTAGACCATGTGCGAGGACTTGAACAACTGCAAGCCGTATATTTACCGTTACAAGCACTGCCCGAACCACCGGTAACATAACTACCGCTAGTGCAAGTATATTTATAATTATTACTGCAACAAGCTCCGCCGCCCCATGTATATCCGCTTGCGCAAGTGCAGGACTGATACTTACCGCCGCAAGCCGTTCCCACACCTCCGGCATAGCCTGTACCCGAACAAGTATATTTATATACACTGTCGCAAGTACAAGTTCCATTTACACAGCTTTGTCTGCTCGTACATTTAGAAACCCCGCAACCACTATAATAGGTTACGCCGTTTTTAGAGCATGATTGTGTTCCAACATTAAGGCAATTGGCATCACAATCAGCCTTAGTAGTGGTCATATTACAACTCGGTCCGCAAAAGAGTTTAGTTGTATCCCACGGACATTTTACCCCACCTTCCGGACACTCGGTTTCGGTATAACCCAGTTCCGCACAATCTGGTGTAGGAACACAAGCCGCATACGCCGCCGGAACCTCCAGCATTGTACTGCTTAGTAGTAGATATAAATAATATTCTTTCTTCATTAGTCTTCTCCTTAGTTCCGGTTACCCCACCGAGTTATTATAATAAAAGAGTCATCCCTCGACTACGCAGTAGTCGTCCAGGGATCTTCCGATTTTTCAACCTAACTCGAAGACCCCTTGATGGCTGTTATCACAGCCAAGTGGTGACAATAATAATTTTTTTTACCCACCATAACAGCATCGCGTCACATACAGAAGAACAAGCCCGCATTATACGGACATACCAACTTGCGCCCACCGCAACTTGTTGCTGTATAACCAAGCGCCGCACAATCGGTTACCGGTTCTTGGCAATAATCCGTATGATCCACCAAACAACCAACAATACAGTACTTGTTCGAACATACTTCATAATTGCAATCTGTACCGGCCGGACACTCATCCAAACTGCAATCATAAGCACAACATTCCTTATACCAAGTTTCGTTGCCATGCTTACATTCCGGCGTTCCCGATTTCGGTGCATCACTGCAACGCTGATATCCGATACAAGGGTCAACCTCGATTTTATAACGCACTACTCCTCCGCAGGCCGAACAGCTCTCCGCACTCACGTATCCTTCCGGTATTTCATCTTTTTCATAGGGATAATCCGCGCACAAATCGCAACACTTGCCGTATAATTCCGAATATGAACACAATTCGTCTTTATCTAATATCCACCCATCCGGACATTCGCTCACATAATCTTCATCTTCTTCATGGCAGGCTTTTTCATAATCGGCCTTACACTGTTTATAAAGTTCCAGACCATTAGGACATTTAGCATCCGGATATTCAGGAATGGTGCAATCTTCGGGCTTGGTTTCATAGCCATTATTGGTACACCATTTGCCCGCATCGCATTTAAGATAATGACTGTCATGTGGACAGACTTCGGCAGCATAATATTCCGGACAGCGCCCATTGCCATAATAGACATACCCCTCATCTCGACAATATTTAGTTGAGATATTGGCATCCCCCTTAAACTCTAAAAGTTTATTCGCACAATCAGGCAAAAAACAAACCGCAGCATGTACTGTTGTAATCACACTCAGTATAGTTCCGCCCACCAAACTCAAACCCGACACCACCGCCATTGCGCCCCGATAAAAGCGCAATTTTTTTGAATTTCGGCCGCAACAAAACAGGCCGGATTTTTTCTTCTCCCGCATGGCTATAACCTTTCTTCGATTAAAAACTAGACAAAAGCTTAAATTACCTTAAAAACCTTAGATTCTCCCATTAGCGATTCTATATATAAGTAATATCATAATATATTTTTCCAAAATTTGCAATAATTTAATAGCCTATACTAAGGATATTTGTCCATTATATCTTTTTTCATAAAATTAAAACAGTTTTAAGTTATATTGGATATATTATCTCCAAAGGAAACCAAGATGTTGCAAAAAATAGCTGCTTTTTTTAATGTATATCGCGACCGTAAAATGCTGATTATGTTAGCATTAGGCTTTGCCAGCGGTTTTCCTTTTCCTTTGGTTTTCAATACCTTAAGCTTGTGGTTGCAATCTGATAATCTGGCGTTAGAAATCATTGGTATTTTTTCGCTTTCCAAACTGCCCTATAGTTTCAAATGGCTCTGGGCTCCGTTAGCTGACAAGATTCGGCTGCCATTATTATGGAAACTCGGACAGCGCCGCAGCTGGGCATTGTTATCCCAAGCCTTGATTTTGCTTGCCATATTAGCTCTGGCTTGCTCCCAACCCGAACAGCACTATTTGCTAACTTTTGCTCTGGCCGTATTTTTAGCCTTTTGCTCCGCCACTTTAGATATTGCCCTCGATGCTTATCGGGTAGAAAGCTTCACCACCCAAGAACAGGCCGCGGCCTCTGCCTCATTTGTCACCGGCTATCGGTTTGGTTTTTTGTTTTCTGGCGCCGGAGCCCTATATCTGGCCGAAGTCTTCAGCTGGAATATGGTTTATTTGCTAATGTCTTTCGGAACTTTAGTTGGTTTTATTACCCTCTTGCTGGCTCAAGAAAATAATCAAAGCCACCAACTCAGCACTCAGAGTTACCACAGCTTGGGAGAGTTTTTCCGCTCAGCTGCCATTGCTCCCTTAAAAGATTTTATCAAACACCAAAACTGGCAACTTATACTGCTGTTTGTGTTCTTCTACCGCATGAGCGATGCCTACATTAGTCCCATGGCTTATGTTTTTTATAAAGACATCGGCTTTGACTACAAAGATATTGCCTCCATCACGAAAGTTTTTGGAGTAATTGCCACCTTGGGCGGCGTGTTCATCGGAGGGGCTTTGTTAAGCCGCATTAGCTTAAACCAAGGACTGATTATCTGCGGTATTTTACAAGCCTTGTCAAATTTGATTTATGTAGCTCAGGCTCATGCCGGTGCTAACCCCTATATGCTGATGCTTACCATATTTGTAGAAAATGTATCCGGCGGCATGGGTACAGCCGCTTTCATGGCTTATCTGGCCTCCTTGTGCAACGCGGCTTATACTGCCACCCAATATGCATTGCTATCATCTCTCATGAGTTTGGCACGCGACGGCTTATCAGCCACCTCAGGATGGATGGCTCAAAGTCTGGGCTGGAGCAATTTTTTCATTTTCTCTACTTTAATCGGTCTGCCGGGGTTACTGATATTATTTATTCTCATAAAAAAACAAAAAACTACTTCTGCCCCGGAAAAGCCTTGAGCTGGCGTAAAGCTTCCCCCACCACCATAACTGCCGATACCGCCACATTAATAGAACGTGCTTTTTCATTCATGGGAATAAGCAAACGTGCATCAACCGTTTCATGCACACTTTGCGGCACTCCGGCACTTTCTCTCCCCATTAGAATAATATCATTGGGAGCAAATTCAAAATCATAATAAGGTTCGCTGGCATGAGTGGTTAATAAAACCAAACGCCCATATTCATCCGGATGATTAGCACGATATTCCAAAAAATCGGCCCAAGAATCATGCTGCCGATATTTAACTAGTCCTAAATAATCCATACCGGCTCTTTTTAAGGCCTTTTCCGAAAACACAAAACCGCAAGGCTCAATAATATCCAACTCCACATCCAAACAAGCCCCCAAACGGAGCAAAGTACCGGTATTTTGCGGGATATCCGGCTGATACAAAGCTAAACGCATCTCAATCTCCTCTAATAAATATTGTTCCAGAGCATAAAACCAAAAAAAGAGCAAAGCAATAAAAAAAGCATTACCCATATGGCAATGCTTTTTTAATCACAAAGGCTTTAGTTCAGCTGACTCAAAATATACTCAGCCATATCTTCAGCCGTTTTTAACTCCATGGACTTGCCGCAAAACTCCAGCTCATGACGAGCAAACATTACTGTACAAAGCTTATATTTATAAATACAAGCTTCTTCGTTTGAAAAATCCTCAAACAACACCTGTTTAGAAGCATATTCATGCCCGCAAATTTGTTTTACCGCCGCCAATACCTGACTGACCAAATCTTCATAAAAATCATAAGCTGCCTGAATAGCCGCCGCCAAATCTTCAATAGTACGAATTTCATAAGCAGTCATAATTTTAAAACCATAATTAATGGCCAGTCTCTCCCGCAAAAAACCAATATGCCGTTTTGGCAGCTCATTTTTGAGATTAATGTCCTTCAAACCGGTCATTTTTTGGTATTCTGCAACAACGATTTTTAATAATTCATTTTTCATAAACTATTATATAAAAATAAAAAAATGAGGCTAAAATTTAGCATTAGCCTCACCAACTGTCAATAGTTTAAGTAATTGATTTTATACATTAAACAAGAAATTGAGCAAATCTCCGTCCTGCACCACATAGTCTTTGCCTTCGGAGCGCATTTTTCCGGCTTCTTTGCAGGCTTGCTCACCGCCATATTTGATAAAGTCATCATAAGCAATGGTTTCGGCCCGAATAAATCCCCGTTCAAAATCCGAGTGAATAATTCCGGCACATTGCGGTGCTTTTGAACCTTTCATAAATGTCCAAGCCCGCACTTCCTTAGGTCCGGCCGTAAAATAGGTCTGCAACCCCAAAAGCTCATATCCGGCCCGAATAACCTTTGCCAAACCGGTTTCTTTCAAGCCAAGAGATTCCAGAAATTCCTTTTTTTCTTCTTCACTGTCAAGCTGAGCCACCTCAGATTCGATTTCAGCAGAAATAATAACCACCGAGGCATTTTCTGCCGCTGCTTTTTTCATCACCATATCCGAAAACTTATTTCCGGTCGCCGCCGATGCTTCATCAACATTGCAAACATACAAAATCGGTTTAGAGGTTAACAGCTGCAACATTTGATATTGCTTATAAGCATCTTTTTCTTTGCTATCGGGAGCCGCCACTCGTGCGGGTTTTCCGGCTTTCAGCGCCTCAATAATCGGTTTGACCACCGCCACTTTGAGCTGAGCTTCTTTGTCACCGCCGGCCTGTGCTTTCTTTTGGAGTTGGTCAAAGCGTTTTTCCAAAGACTCCAAATCGGCAATCATCAATTCTGTTTCAACAATTTCGGCATCACGAATAGGATCAACCGAACCTTCAACATGGGTAATATTATCATCTTCAAAACAGCGTAACACATGGATAATGGCATCGGTTTCACGAATATTAGCCAAGAACTGATTTCCCAATCCCTCACCTTTGGAAGCCCCTTTTACCAATCCGGCAATATCCACAAATTCAAGCTGGGTCGGTGTCACGGTTTTCGGGTTAACAATTTGGCACAGCTTTTCCAAACGTTCATCTGGAACGGCTACTCTTCCGGTATTGGGCTCAATCGTACAAAACGGAAAATTTGCCGCTTGTGCCGCAATAGTTTGGGTCAATGCGTTAAACAAAGTAGATTTACCCACATTCGGCAATCCGACAATTCCGCAATTAAATCCCATTAATCTCACTCCTTATATCAGCAATTTTATCAAACAGCTTTTCTTATAGCCAATTAGCACTCTCAATTCAAGCCTTAAAATTAAGAGCCAGCCCTAATTTATTGCTATATTCGGCCACACCTTTTTTCAGCAAAATCGGGATTGTATCGGCCACCAAATCAATTTCTTTTTTAATCACATCTCCGTCAGCTTTTGAGAAACCCGACAACACGTGGTTTACCACTGCTTCTCCTCGCCTATCCGGATGCCCTACCCCGATACGAATTCGATTATAGTTTGGAGTAACGGCGGCATCAATAGACTTCAGGCCATTATGCCCACCGGCCCCACCACCGCATTTAGCTTTTAATTTTCCGACCGGCAAATCCATATCATCATGAATAACTACTATATTTGCCGGCAAAATTTTATAAAAATTAGCTGCTTTAACCACCGAGTTACCAGACAAATTCATATAAGTCTGCGGCTTAAGCAAAAAGACTTTTTCTCCCTCAATCTCACCTTCGGCAATCAGTCCGTCAAACTTAGCTCTAAAAGTTCCGAAACGATACTTTTCCGCCAATTTATCTGCCGTCATAAACCCGACATTATGTCTGGTTGCCGCATATTCCGCTCCCGGATTACCCAAGCCGACAATTAAAAACATCTTTTCGCTTTCTCCCAGATAATACGCAAAAAAATAGAGCGGCCCAATTAAGAAGCCGCCCCATTGATAACCAATTATTTTCTAACAAAATCAACATGCAGCGGCATATCGCTAACCGGATGGAACTGCACATCTTGGCAAACCACGGCAATGGTTTTGTCATTTAATACAATTTCGATATCTGCATTGTAGAAACCAGCCATATTCAAAGCTTTTTCGAGTTCGACCGGATGCAAAGAAATCATGATTGGTTCTTGTTTTCCGCCGTAGATAACAGCCGGAATACGTCCCTCACGACGACATGCCCGAGCTGCCCCCTTACCTGCTTTCTCACGTTTTTGAGCATTAAAAGTAATTTTAACCATTTTATCAAATCCTAAAAAAATTAATCCGACAGCTGAGCTGCCAACTGTTCAAACCTCCAGGGGTGTTCAAACAATCAAGGCATTAATACAACAATCTTTTTGGTTTTTCAAGACTTTTTTCATTAAAAAAGCCCGGGATTATAAGCCCAGGCGTTTTCTTTCTTTTTGCACTTCAGGGATAAGCTCCCAATGCACATGATACAAGTTTCTTTTGGTATTAAAATGCTTAATCCGCACCATCAACTTATCTGGTTCAATTCCTTCCGGCGGTTGTTTTTTGCAATATCCCGCGACATGATAATCGGCAAATTCAAACACCACGGCCCAAATCCCCGGAGTTGCAGTTGGTTTTACACTCAATACCTTATACCACTTTTGTTCAAAAAACTTAGGCACCAGCAGCCGATTGACCGCATAGCCCAAAATTACCAAAAACAAAGCTGTTCCAAAGCCCCACCAAAACATCTCCATAATTAAAAAAGCATAAAAGATTTAACTATTATTGTTAGATTTCTGATTTTCTTCAAAATCGCGCTGTTTCCAGTAATCATAGTAGTAAGCGGCCGAAGAAGCCACTAACATCAACAGGACAATAAAAGCCCCCAAAATAATAAGCAATCCCATATTCTTAATCTAAATTATAATTAATTATATGACAGAGTATGGAAAAAATTAATATTTGTCAACGATTTAAAAATAAAAAAGGTTCGCTCTCAATAGACGAACCCTTTTTTTGATTTAAGCTTAAAACAAATTAATTTCTTGCAGCCGCACATCCCAAGCTATGCAGGTGACAAGTCATCGCAGACAATAAGCTGCGAATCCGGAAAAAGAAACTTAACATCAAGTTTAAGCTTCTGACCGGGCTGATAGGTTTCCTTCGGGGATAATGTAAAAAAATGTCCGGACATTTTTTCATCATTATACCTAAAAGCAACCTCAACTTTAAGGGTGGAAGACTCCTGCACCGAAACTACATCTGCATCACACAAGATTGGACACTTTTTAAGTTTCTTAGCAAACACCCTATATTTTCTCATCCGAACATATTGCAGGACGGAAGAAACTAATAATCGAGGCGAGAATAATGCTTTCATAATAGAGATAATTTTTATTTATGGTTCGATTCTACGATTCGATTCCTTAATTTTGTGTTAAAAAACCAATCTTCGATTCGAAAAAGCTCCATTTTTTTATCAATGGATTCGTTTTTATGACTTTCGACTCGTAAAATTACGCTTTTGGATTCGCAAAAATTAATTTAGGAGGGTAAAGACTCGGAGCAAATTTTCCGAATCGCAAAAAAATACCTTTCTTTCTGAGTTAGAAAGAAAGGTATTGATAATACACTTAGGCTTCAACCACTAAGTTTCCGGTAAAACCATTTAGCTTCGGGAAACAATAATCCGAACAGAATTTTACCTTACAAATTTTTCCAGCTTGCAATCTTTTAATGTCCTTATAATCAGCTTCCATATACGCCCATGAACACTGTTCACTGGTATTTTTATCCCAGTAAATCAAACCAAAGATAAACCCTTCGGCAGCACCACGAACTTCCCAATCATAAGTAGCCCCTTCGGTAAATTTTGATAAGGTGTATTTTTTCCAGTTATGTTTTTTGACCAGCAAATCCGCCACAATCAGGGCAAAAATACCTATCCCTAACGGAAACACCATCAACACCCATGATCCAAACCACGAACCATAGCAATGTGTATTATAAGCAAACACACCAGAAAGAATTCCGATTGCAGCTATGACTGCCCCAAAAAGAATATCCCGATAAAACGACCGGACATAAACTTCTTTCACATACGAAATTTTGGTCACTTTATGATAGATTAATATTGCTACCCAGTAAACCAATAACACCATAAACACAATAAGTAAAAAATCCATAAGCTTAAAATTTTAAGTTAATAATTAAATTATTTTGACAAATCATAGACAATATCTCTTGTATAGTCAACGAAAAATCTGACTATTGCTTAAATTTCCTGGCTCACACCACCAAAAAAGCACCCCCAAAGGGGTGCTTTTTTTTCATAGAAAATATGGATTAAATTATTTTTCCAAATCTTCACCGGTTTCCTGATTAACCCGTTTAGCCGACAATTTAATCTTGCCGCGGTTATCAGTTCCCAAGCATTTAACCCACATGCTGTCACCTTCTTTGTAGAAGTCCGAAACCGAAGCAATCCGTTCATTTTTGATTTCTGAAATATGAACCAATCCTTCGGTCGTACCCAAGAAGCGTACAAAAGCACCAAAATCCATAATCTTGGTCACTACACCATGATAGATTTTGCCTTCTTCCGGTTCAGCCACAATACCCATAATCCACTCTAACGCGGCATCACCGTCTTCTTTCTTCATGGAAGCGATTTTGATAACACCATCGTCACTGATATCAATTTTGGTATTGGTTTTTTCGACAATTTCGCGGATAACCTTACCACCGGTACCGATAACTTCACGAATTTTATCAATCGGGATTTTAATTGCCACAATTCCCGGAGCCAAAGGCGACACATTCGGACGCGGCTCTGCAATAGCTTTCGCCATTTCGCCCAAGATATGAATTCTGCCTTCATGAGCCTGAGCCAAAGCGGTCTGCATAATCTCTTTGGTGATAGAGGTGATTTTAATATCCATCTGCAAAGCGGTTACACCATCTTTCGTACCGGCCACCTTAAAGTCCATATCACCAAGATGGTCTTCATCACCCAAAATATCGGTCAGAACAGCCACTCTGCCGTCATCTTCCTTAATCAAACCCATTGCAATACCGGCCACAGGTTTTGCCATCGGCACACCGGCTGCCATCAAAGACATACAGGTACCGCAAACGGTCGCCATTGAAGAAGAACCGTTAGATTCCATAATTTCCGATACCACGCGAACGGTATAAGGGAAGGTATCTTTGTTTTTTGGCATCATCGGATGAATAGCCCGCCAAGCGAGTTTTCCATGTCCAATCTCACGACGTCCCGGAGAACCCAAACGACCGCACTCACCGACCGAGAACGGAGGGAAGTTATAGTTGAGCATAAAGTCTTCTTTGTACTCAGCCATCAAACCATCAACCACTTGCGCATCTTCACCGGTACCCAAAGTGGTAACTACCAAAGCCTGAGTTTCACCACGAGTAAACAGAGCCGAACCATGAGCACGCGGCAAAACATCAACTTCGCATTGGATTGGACGAACCGTTTTGGTGTCACGACCATCAATACGATGACCGGTAGTCAAAACTTTTTCGCGAACCACGGTGTGCATCAACTTTTCAATCACATCACCGACATAGCGCATTTCAATTTCATTTTCAGGATCAATAGTAGCTTTAACTTCTTCCGAGGCTTTAGCCACCAAATCACCGCGTTTGAGTTTATCTGTCTCTTTGAAAGCTTCTTCAAACTTGCCACGAAATTCTTTTTCCACCCGAGCATAGAGATCATCAAACTCTTTGGGGAATACCGGAGTTTCCCAAGGCTCTTTACCGGCTTCTGCTTGCAGTTCCTTAATCATCTTGATAACCGGTTGGAAGTTATCAAAACCAAACATCACCGCACCGAGCATCACTTCTTCGGAAAGTTCTTGAGCTTCCGATTCCACCATCAGCACACCTTCAGAAGTACCGGCCACGGTCAATTCCAAATCGGTGTCTTTCATTTGTTCGATAGTCGGGTTCAAAATATACTGACCATTTTTATAGCCCACTTTTGCAGCCCCGATCGGCCCCATAAACGGAATACCCGAAATTGCCAAAGCTGCAGATGCAGCTACCATAGAAACAATATCAGAATCTGTTTCTTGGTCATGACTTAAAACTGTACAAATAATTTGCACTTCATTTTTGAAAGCATCCGGGAACAACGGACGAATAGGTCTGTCAATCAAACGCGAGATTAACACTTCACGTTCAGAAGGTTTACCTTCTCTTTTCATAAAACCGCCGGGCACTTTACCGGTAGCATAATATTTTTCCTGATAGTTAACTGTCAAAGGGAAAAAGTCTTGATCTTCTTTAACCTCTTTTGCTGCCACCACCGTTGCAATAACTTCTGTTTCGCCATAAGTAGCCACAACTGCGCCGGTAGCTTGTCTGGCCATTTTACCTGTTTCTAAGACTAACTTGCGTCCGCCCCAATCCATCTCTTTTCTGGACACCTTAAAATCAATCATACTTTTTTTACCTTTCAATTATCTATCTATTCATTTCATCCTCACCCCGAAAACCATTTCGAGGATTTAAAAGGAATGCGGAGCCCCATTGCCCCGCACCCTCTGCAACAATCATACAATCATCGCATCAGACATACTTTGCAAGCAATATCTCACCAGAGATTTTCTTAACTTCAAATTTCTCATCATTATGTGATATTGCATACAAACCAGCCCAAAATTACTTACGCAAATCCAACTTCTTAATGATATCTTGATATCTGCTTTCGCTGGTAGATTTCAAGTAATCAAGCAGGTGGCGGCGTTTACTAACCATTTTCATCAAACCCAAACGAGAATGCAAATCTTTTTTGTGAACATTAAAATGCTCAATCAAGCTGTTGATACGAGCAGTCCAGATTGCAATTTGAACTTCCGGAGAACCGGTATCATTCGGGTTCAAACCATAAGTTTTGATTAGTTCTTGTTTCTTTTCATTAGAAATCGACATCTTATTTTTCCTCATATTTAGTAATTAAACACTCGAACCGGAGCAATTTTGCGCTCCTCGATTCGCACTATTGCCGTCAACTTTTGCTGAAATACTGCCGCCACTTCTTTCCCATACAAATTTTGCACATCATAAGATTTAGGAGAGATTGACTGCCCGAGCTTAAGTTTCTCGGCATCTGCCTCCGATACAGCTATGACCGCGATGTCGCGCAGTGAAGTTAATAACGGAAGCAAAAACTGTTTTAGGTCTTCACTATGCACTACTTTTTTTAATTTTTCCAGTAAAATCGTATCCTCAAGCGAAAAAATTCCGCATTTTGTGCGGCAAAGCTCCTCCAAATAGCCGCAAGTACCGAGTTTTTGCGCCAAATCCATTGCTAAAGTCCGCACATATGTTCCCTTTGAACAGCAGACCTTAAAACGCGCCCGATTAGGCGGCAAATCCTCCAGCCATTGTAAATCATAAATCGTAACCGTTCTTTCCGGTATTTCTACATCTTGCCCCTTTCTAACCAAATCATAGGCGCGTTGACCATTGATTTTGATAGCCGAATACGCCGGCGGGATTTGCTTTATCTCACCGATAAACTCCGGAATAACATTAAAAATTTCTTCTCGGCTTGGAATTTTATCATTGGTTTCGATTATTTCTCCGGTCAAATCGCCGCTGTCGGTTTTTTTGCCCCATACCACCACAAATTCATATTCTTTTTTGGCCTCCGTCACATAAGGAATAAGCTTGGTCGCCTCCCCAAAAGCAATCGGCAACACTCCGGTTGCAAAAGGATCCAACGTTCCGGTATGACCGTTTTTTTTGGCATTAAACATTTTTCTGGTTTGGTTAACCACATCGGTAGAGCCCATACCTGCCGACTTATTAATTACCAACCAACCGTGAATATCTTCGCCTTTTTTGTGTTTCATCAAAACCTCATTACCAATTTTGCTAAATTATATACAGCCAACCACATTTGTCCAGACATAAAAAAACGGGGCTCACTCTCAAAGCAAGCCCGGTTTTCTTTCATTTAATCAGACTGCAATTAGTTCCGACATTCCGTCAGAATACTGCAGTGTGATACTTTTTCTAAGTCCCCGCTGGCAACCTTTACACCAAAATGTTATCAATCTGTTGCCATCAATTTTAGAGAACTTTACTTTATCGGAAGAACTATAAATAAAGAATTTATGTTCTTCATCTATCATACTTCCGAGCAAAATCTTCTCGGCCGGAGTATACAGCTTCCATTTGCTGTCAATCTCCAAAGCCGCCAAACGGTTCTCATCGAGCAAGAAAAACTTAGTAAATACCCCGTATTTACGATATTTTTCTCCGCCGACACAAATTGCAAACATCGTACCGTCTTGATTTGTACCAATCACAAAATTTCCGCAAATCTGGTACTTTGTTCCCAATTTATGAACCGTTAAACCTTCTAACAATACCCATACTCCATTGTAGTATGCGATATTAAGATTTTTTTCGGCCATACTATAACTATATATAATTTAACAATTTTTATACTGAGTTTTCAATAAAGCACATCTTTAGACAAAAGTCAACAAAAATCTTTAAAAGCCCAAAGGCGCCTTATTCAGACGCCTTTGTCACAAAACATTTCCCTTTTTCAGACAACTTTTTACCCTTCCGCACTCTGGCAAGTTGCTCATTAAGACAATCTGCTTTCCAAAACGAACTGCCTTCAACAAACACCCGACAAGCGCCAAAGCGTATCAAATCCGGAACAGAGACCAATTCCAACACATAATCCCACAAGCCGTCAAACCGCTCAAAAGCATATTGCTCCTGCAGGCGATACTTTTTCAGATTTCGATAAATTTTAAAATACAATTCACCTTCAAACAAAAAGTACACTAAAAGCATCTTTTTGCGAAACACAAAATTAGTGTTGCTGCACCAAAAACCGTTTTTGCTTAATCCCAAATACAGATATTGCAACGTATCCATTTGAAACAAATACCAATATCTGCCTTTTCGAGAAAACACAAATTTTTGCCAAATCAACCACTCATCACAATCATGGTTAGCCAAGCACAAAAGTTTTTGTTCTTCGCAAAAATAATACACCGTCGTCAAACCACTTGGAACATCTCGAAATACAAACACATTTTTTTTCGGACAACTATAATATTGTGCCCGAATAATCTTTCGCCAATGTTTAGTATTACTACGACAAATCAGCAGTTCAAACTTACCATCGACAACATCAATTTTCACTTTTGAAGCCAACCATTGATAACGACGCCGCGGTTTAATTTTTTTAATAAAAGGAATTTTTTCACTTTGCATAATAAAAATACTAATAAAATTACTAATAAATATTTTTCAATTCTTCATACGCCACAAACTGATACTTTGCAACATAAATTTTTCAATTTTTTATTGCGGCCTATTTTCCCAACAAAAAAGGCCTGCCGGCCTTTTTTTATGATTGAGTACTTAAATCTCTCTGCACTTTTGGATCTCTGAGCAATTTTTCAATTTGATCCACCCGAGCAAAACTCTCATCAACCTTAAAAAACAACTCCGGACTATAACGCAGTTGCAACCTAGCGCTCACTTGCTTACGCAAATAATTAGCCGCCAATTGCAAACCGTTTAGAGCCTCTTTCAAGCCGACACCGTTAGTTGTCATTACATACACCGAAGCATATTTCAAATCCGGAGAAACCTCTACGTCGGTAATAGTCACCAAAGCATTAATCCCTTCCAGATTATGAATTTCACCTTTATCTACCATTGTGGCCAAAATTTTTCTGATTTCCTGACCTACTCGCAACTGACGCTGAGATGGTTCTTTTCTTTCCGCCATAGCATATCTCCCTTCACAAATTCGCCTATGTATAACTGATACACTGCAATTTTGCAAGCAAAATCAACCTCTCAAAATCAGATTATCAGTTTTTCGCGCAATAATATCTAAAAAGTACCAATCTCTGAACTAGGCTTACGCTCTTTATAACTTCCTATCAAAGAAATTGAAGATATTGTATCACCCATACCCACCAGTGTTACCGGATTATCCACCAAAATCGTCGGCACTGCAATCACTTCATTTTCTGCATAATCCGCAATACCGGTTTTAAGCATATTCGGACGTTTCATAAATTTAACCAACGCCCGCAATTCTTTCAAGCCCACATCACCGACTTCTCTGCTCAATGACCACAAAGGCTCATGTCCGCAATTATCAATATTACCGATTTTTGCCTTATGAGCAGCCACGGAGGCCGCCAGCATCATTCCCTTACGATTATTTTCGGGATTAATTTTGAAAAACTTATTTTGCAAAGTAATATACAAACCAAACATATGCAGCTGAATCCGCGGACATTTGGTTTTTTCCTTAATTTTGAGCAAAGCCTCAAACAAGTTAACACTATCTGGGTTATCCTCACACTTTTTGGCCAGTTCTTCTTCTCCGATAACCTGCAACACATCAATAGTTTCGCGTTCATTAACTCCGATAGAATCCACCAACGGCACAATCTTGTTAACAATTGCTTTTCTGATTGCCACATCTTGAGTTGAGGCCAATTCCAAATGAATAACACAGCCCAAACATTTTTGCCGCCAGGCATCAATCACCGGCAAAGCCTTATCCAACAGTTTCAACCCGCCGGAACTTTTGGTAAGAGCATGGAAACCCGATAAAATAACATAATTCAGCTTTTGGTTTTCAATATCCCTAACAAAAGCCTCATCAATAGTCAAACTCAAATTCAGCGGGTCATAAGTCGCAATAAATCGATTTGATTTCGGACATTCCACCTTGTTGCCCTCAAACTCAAATACATCACCCTTATCAAACTCCAAAATCCAATGGATTAGCGGAACATCTTTTGCCCGATTAATCTGGAAAGCCGGTTTTTCTTCACCATTTTCATCAAAAGAGCGCAAATTTTCAAACTTAAGAAATTGGTTGGCCTGTTTTTTAGGCAAAGAGTTCGTATGCACATACACTTTTTGCACTCCGCAGGCTGCCATTGCATTAGCCACAATTCCGGCCTGACCGCCCATTTGCAAACGATCATACCCAATTTCCTTATTCATCCAATTATAAACCGCCAAATTTTCCGTAATCCATTCTTCGGCAATACCTTTTTCAAAACACTTGACTAACCCTTTGATTACATCGGCCGGTTTTTCAATTTTTGCTTTTTTAATTTTATGCAGTTCATCCCAAGACAGATTGAGCTTTGAGGCCAACTCGGCAATTCTGCTGCCAGATACTTTTAGTACCGCATCAATATTAGTATTAAAAGCAGTTGATACCGCCTCCACTTTTTTAACATCATTAAAAACGCTCGGAACAATCCGATAATTATTAAGCCAAACTTGCTTTAATTCCTCATCAGTCATGATTATTCCTCATCTTCGTCATCATCAATTTCTTCCAACACATCATTGGATTGATGTTCAACATACAAATGCCATTCATCCTGACCAAAAGCCTTGCAATGCGGACAAACCGAATGCCATTCCTGAGATTTTTCACCACAAGTTGCACAAACCCAAAGAGCATCATCGGCACAACTATCCAAACGTTTGCGCCAAGCTTTGGCTTCTTTTTTATCTTTGTTAAATTTATCTTCAATCTCGGCAATCATATTGCAGACTTTTTTGGTACAAGGATTATTAACCAAAAACATCTCCACTTCTGACTTTGCTTTTGCCCAGTGTCCGCCCTCAATCGCCAGTTCGGCAGTTAAACGATTATTCAAAGAAGGACGCAAAGCATTGCAATTAACCAAAGTTTCCAAGCGTTTCATCCGTTCTTTGCCTTTTTTGTCGCCATATAAGTCAATATAAGCATAAGCAACCGCATCAATCGGGTTTTTCTTCCAAGCCGTCATCAACACATTTTCGGCCAAACGCACCTGATTATCATTTTTCTTATAATAATCGGCCAAAGCCAAAGCCGCCGGCACTAAAGTATCATCCGCCTTAATGGATTGCGAAACATATTTGAAGAAATTGACCTCATCTCCGGCTTCTTGATATTGCTTAGCCCGTTCAAAAAGCACCATCGCCCGCAAACGATTATACTTATTAAGCGGAATAATTTTCTTCTTATAACCGGCATCAAGCACCTGCAAAGCACCATCCCAATCTTGTGCTTTAGCTCTTAGTTCAAAGGCACTTTCAATAATCCAATACAAATCCTGACGCAGTTCAAAAGCTTTATTAACGGTAGCCAAAGCCACTTGAAACTCTTTCTTTTCCATTTGAGCTTCCACCGCAGCTTTCATACCCACAATCTGAATATCGGCATTACGCATCAGTTTTTCTGACAACTTTTCCATCTTGTCATAATTTTTTTCGCCTTTATAGATTTTCATCATCAACAAGTCAATAATAGGATCTTTGCCGATAACTTGTTTAAGCTCCTTAATATTTTGTCTGGCTTCAGTCATATCACCGGCCGTAATTGCAGTCATAGCTTTTAAGACCTGGAGCAAAGAGCGATCAAAATCCTTACGATCAATAATTATTTTCTCACTGATTTTACCGGCCAAAACATCAATGGTTTCATCTTCTTGTCCATCGCGGTTAGACAACAAAGACGTCTTATACACCTCCTTAACTTGCAATTTGAGTAGCGCTCTAAACAACCGATTGGCAACATCAAGCACCACCACGGCAAACAACAGCAACAACAGGAGCTCCGGCACCGATAAAGCAACATCAAAATCGCGCCAATTAATTGTGGCAACACTTTCTTTATCCAACATCCAGACAATGACTGTAACAATCAGCCCCAACAAAACAAAAGTTGAAATTTTTCTAGTCATTGTTAATCTCCTTATTAATTGAGTTCACTTTCATCACGGCCAAAGCATTATTAGCAATTTGCTTCACCGCAGAATTAAATTCCATTTTGGTTTTCACTAAACCGACCCATTCTTGCAAAGCCTCGGATTTAGCCAACAAATCCGCATTTTTAGGCTGCTGCAGCATCATCAATGCACTTTGCAAATCTTCTGCATCGACAAGCTTTTTGATATTGACTAAAGTTTGATTTTCCTCAAACTCCGGCACTTGATTATTGGTGCGCCTAACTTTGATAAATTGATTAAGTTTACTGTTTAAGCGATCTTTCCAAGTTTTCTCAAACTCTTTCTTATGCATTTCTGCAATTTCATTATAAACAACCTGAAAACGATTAACCAAAAACACATTTGACTTAACACCGCTGATGGCAATTTTCTGAATTTGTTCCACCGCCGGACGCACCGATAAATTGTTCTGAGCCAATTGGCTTAAAATCGCCGCCTCATATTCAAAACTTCCACCCTGCTCGGCACTGTCTTTAACCATCATCACGGCAGTAAGAATAAGTGCACTTTCATCAGTAACTCTGGCTAAAACATTAACCTTATTTTCCAACCGATCCAAACGGGTCACAATCCCCAAAACCGTTGAAGCATCGGCCTTATTGTCAATAATCGCCAAATTAGTTTTTTCCAAGTTATCAAATTTCTGATTAAGTTTTTCAATCGTATCATTAGAAATATTCTGAGCCTCGGCATTACGTTGTGCCAATTCGGCTCTCAATTGAGCAATTTCTTGTTGCAAGATTTCCATTTGGTTCGGCGCCTGCTGTTCTTGCACCGGACTGGCGAGCATTTCTTCAAATTTAACTTTTACCTGATTGACCAGCTCCGGATTCCTCCACATTGCCGTTCCCAACAGCGCCAAAACTACAATCACCACCAACCACTTAAATAATATTCCCCAATTTTGCTTTTGAGGCTGAGGCGCCTCCTCGGGAAGATTTTTGTTTTCTGCGTTCGGATTCTTTGCCATCTTTAGCCTTTCCGTAAAAATTGCCTTTGCTTTTGATTTAATTATAGTGTATATAACTATACAAAAACATCAATAAAAAAAGAGTAAACAAATGATAGTTTTAGGGATTGAGAGCAGCTGCGACGAAACGGCAGCCGCCATAGTTAATGAAAAAAGAGAGATTTTGGGTCAGTGCTTACTCACTCAACTTGAAGAGCACAAACCTTTCGGCGGAGTTGTACCAGAGATTGCCGCCCGCTCCCACTTAGAGCATATTGATGATATTATTGACCACACCTTCAAAAGCGCCAATCTCAAACCTCAAGATGTTGATGCCATTGCTGCCGCCTCCGGTCCCGGATTAATCGGCGGTGTGGTTGTGGGTGTAATGGCTGCCAAAGCCATGTGCTTGGCCTTAAATAAGCCTTTTATCGCGGTCAATCATTTGGAGGGCCACGCCTTAGCCGCCCGCCTCACTTCCAATGTCAAATATCCCTATTTGTTGCTGTTGGTATCTGGCGGTCACTGCCAAATTTTAGTGGTTAAAGGGGTTGGCAATTTTGAACGCCTCGGCACCACCATTGATGATGCCGCCGGTGAGGCCTTTGATAAAGTTTCCAAAATGTTGGGGTTAGGATATCCCGGTGGTCCGATCATCGAAAAAATGGCTGCCGTCGGCAACAGTCGCCGCTTTGTATTGCCTAAGCCGCTGTTCAATTCCGGCGATTGTAACTTGTCTTTCTCAGGCTTAAAAACTGCAGTTAGAAAGATTATTGAATCTTATTCTCCCGACGGCATTTTGGAACACGCCATTTTGCCCGAACAAGATGTTGCCGATATTTGCGCCGGTTTCCAGTTCACCGTCACCGAATGCCTTTGCCAAAAGCTAGATAAAGCCATTAGCTATTTCAAACAAAAATATCCTCAAGGCAAAGACTTGGTCGTATCCGGCGGGGTAGCATCTAACACCTTTTTGCGCACTCGCTTGGAACTCTTAGCTCAGGCTCGCGGATTAGAATTTTCTGCTCCGCCGATTCGTTTTTGCACTGACAATGGTGTTATGATTGCTTGGGCCGGTTTAGAGCGTTTCCAAAACGGCTATACCAATAGTTTGGATTTCAAACCCAGACCGCGTTGGCCCTTAGATGAAAACGCCCCCAAAGCAGCCGGAGCCGGAGGAGTAAAAGCATGAGAAAAGCTGAAGAAATACTTGAGATACTTAAAATTTTTAATGACAAAGATCCCAACCCGCGTTGTGAGCTCGACTACACCAATGTTTATACATTGCTGGTTGCCGTATTGCTCTCCGCTCAAACCACCGACAAAGGTGTCAACAAAGCCACGGCCGAGCTGTTTAAGATTGCCGACACTCCGCAAAAAATGTTAGAGCTCGGTTTAGAAAATCTCAAAGGATATATTAAAACAATTGGCTTGTATAATAATAAGGCCAAAAACATCATTGCTTTGAGCCAAGAGTTGATAAACAAATATCAAGGTGAAGTTCCCTCTGACCGCCAAGCTTTGGAAAATCTTCCCGGTGTTGGCCGCAAAACCGCCAATGTCGTACTTAATGTCTGGTTTAATCAGCCAACAATAGCTGTTGATACACATGTCATGAGAATATCCCATCGCTTAGGGTTTTCGGATGGTAAAACTCCGCTTGCCGTCGAAGAAGACTTAAATGCCGTTTTGCCGGATAATTACAAGAAAAACGCCAATCATTGGCTGGTTTTGTTTGGACGCTATATCTGCAAAGCTCAAAAACCCAATTGTCCTAATTGCCCGATTGCAAGCTTTTGCAAAAGTGCCGATAAACGGCTTTAATCATCTCTTTTGCGTCGCAGCAAAATCGTTAAAGCTCCCTCGCCGCCATCTTCAATCCGCGAATAATCAAACGTCAGAATCAGCGGTCTGATTTGCGGATTATTCAGCCATTGCGGCACCAAATCTTTAAGCACGCCACGGGCGGCAAAAATATCATCTTCACGATGCAAACCTTTTCCGGTCACAACCTGCACACAGCGTTTGCGACGTAGATAGGCCTGTTTAATAAAAGATTCCACCTTGTCAAAAGCCTCATCAACATGACAACCGTGCAAATCTAAAATCGATTCGATAGCAAATTCGCCCCGCTTAAAACGGCGCATGGTATTAGCATCAATATTGCTGGAGGTACCTGGAGTTATAAAATCGAGTTTTTCACCGCCATAAGCTTCAAACACATTAACATTTTCGCGGATAACAAACTCTTGCGGTTTGGGTTTAGATAAATCCACATTCGGAGCTTTAAGTTTTTTCACTCCTTTGATTTCATTTTGCCAAGCTTGTTGGTCATTATCATCAGGCTGCTGAAGATTGTTCTTGGTTATCAGTTTTTTTATCTTCATTATTTTTATCGACCATCAAATCCGCAAAATTAATCACCACAAAGTCTTTCCAATCTCCTTCTGGAGCCACACAGCCAATGGTTTTGTTGTCGGCATTTACTAATACAATACCGCCCCATTCCCATAGCTTTTCACAATTTTCATAACCTGAAACCAAATAAGCTTTTGTACGCTCAATCAGGCGGCGATAAATTTTCTTTTTGAAATAAACGCTGAAAACCTCAACCATCACCCCGATAAACAACAAACCAAAAATCACCCCTACGCCGATAATCAACGCCAAACCGATTAACACCGGCACCAAAACCGGCAACAGCGATTCCCACGGATCATAGACCGGAGATTGCGGCCGATTAATTTTGCCATAATCAAGGTAGATTCTGAGTTTATCTTGGCTGATAGCAGTTTTTAAGGCCTTGTAGACCAATAAATCGGCCTTATTTGGAATTTTGGTACTCATTGTACTTTCACCTCGGCATTGTTAGGTACCAAGATATAATAACGACCTCCCGCATTCATACTTCCGGCCAAGCGCAGAACGTCATCACCGCCGCTACCCCAAAAATAGTCACCGCGGATAGGACCTTTAATTGCACTACCCACATCTTGAGCAACGACTAATTTTCCGAGTTTTCCTTTGTCCGGATAAGAAGTTTCCAACCACATCAAACTGCCAAGCGGAATATAATCCGTATCCACGGCCAAGCTTCTGCCTGCGGTCAAAGCCACACCCTGAGCTCCGATTGGTCCATTAGCTCTAATCAGACGATGAAACACATAACGAGGATTCTCGTTTATATATTTTTCCGATTTATAAGAATTTTCATTCAGCCATTGTTTTATTCTAATCATATTAACTTCATTGCTGGCCAATTCCTTATGTTCCAACAAAATCGAGCCAATCCCCTTAAACGGCCAACCATTATTTCCGGCATAACCAATACGTTGATAAGTTCCGTCTTCCAACTGAGCAATTGCCGACCCCTGAATTTGAGCAATCAAAGCATCCGCCTGAGAAGAAACATATAAAATTGCCTGAGCTCTCAAACGCGGTCCGAGTTTACCGATTTCCTCTCTGGTATAATAAGGCACCAACTTTTGCCCCACCAAACGACCGACCAATTGTTTCTTAGGCAAAGACTTGTCAAAATCCTGCAAATTGACTTCAAACAAATCTGCCGGTCGTCCATAAATCGGATATGGATAATCCGAACGTTTATATTTTGAAGCTCTGAACATCACTTCATAATAAGAAGTAAATTTTCCGTTTGGGCTGTCATTATAAGTGATGGCATAAGGAATAAAGTTTTTTTCTAAAAACTCGCGATATTGTTCCGGTTTGTATAAAGGTAAAACTTTACAAGCTTCCTGATAAGCCGCCGTTAACACCTTAATTTTGGCATTTCCCATATATTCCTTCTGCTCTTGCAAAATTTTCGGACAAGAAAGCTTAAAAGCCTCCACTGCCTCATTAACATTATCTTTGGACCAATCCGCCAAATCCGAAAAGCTTGCCGGAGTAACTTTCAGAGCCGAAATTTCGACTTTTTCGGGCATTTGCACCGGTTGTTCTTGTTCTTCTTTTTCGCCGCAAGAAGCCAGCAATAAGACACTCAAAAAATAAAAAAGTTTCTTTGTCATCATTTTTTAGTCGACACCAAAAGCCAGTTAGGGTTAGTAGAAGTCAGCGCGCGTTCAAAGGTCCAAACATCAGTAATATTCTGAATAAACTTATCATCACCTTCAATCACGTCGCCTTGTTTATTTTTGAGCAGGTTCACTTGCTCGCTGACAAATTCGACAATAATTTTTGCCACCTGATTTTTGCCAATTTTAGCTTTAATGATTTCAGCCTTATTAAAGCCGATAAAATCCGCCTCCGCCGTCACTCCTTGAGCCTGACGATTTTCAATCACCTCTTGGAATTTTTTCAGCAAATTTTTATTAACCAGCTTTTCCAGAGTTGCAATATCGCCTTTTGCAAAAGCCTCAACAATAATCTCAAAGGCTCTTTTTGCCCCCGACAAGAAATTATTTTTATCAAAATTCGGAATTTCACTCAAAACTTTATCGGTTTCGCTCAATGTTATATCTGTATTATCATCATTATTCTCAGAGTTAGCCGCATCAATCTGCACCACTTTTGCAGCAATGGATTGCGGATTTTGCTGAGCTTCTTTAACAATCAAATCAAACAGCTTGGCTGCATTTTCTTCTGCTTGTTTTTGGTTAGTATCAGCCGGTCTGGTTCCAAGCACTGCTTTCAACCGATTAAAAATCAGCACCACCACAACCAACAACACCAAAATATCAAAATATTGTCCCAACATCAAACAACCTTTACCTTATTATCTGAAATAAACTCCTAAAATTAATATATAAATATTTAGCCGATTAATCAACCATAATTATTTGACGAATTGAAAATTAGAGTGTAATCATTATATTAATAAAAATTGATTAAAAAGGAGATAACAATGGCCAAAAACAAGCCCGAGACTACCGCTAATGACAACAGCGATAAAACCGCACCGCAAAATCCACCGATTATCATTAACAATCAGTACATCAAAGATTTATCCTTAGAAATTCCGCACGCACCCGAAATTTTCCGCAACTTAAAAGACAACCCCGACATTAATATTGACGTAAATGTTAATGCACATCATATGCATGACAATTTTTTCAATGTTTCACTCTTGTTTAAGATTAACGGTGTTGTTGATAATCAGCCCTTTTTCATTTTGGAAATGGAATATGCGGGAGTAGTCAGTTTAAATATTCCCGAAGAGCATGTTGAACCGGTTTTGCTCATTGAAATTCCGCGTTTATTTTTCCCATTTGCTCGCAACATCATCACCAACACTTTACAAAATGCCGGTTTACCGCCTTTGATGCTCAATCCGATAGATTTTGCAGCTATGTATCAACACAAAAAACAAGCCAATTAATCAAAAAATCCGGGATTATAGTCCCGGATTTTTTTTATTGTTTATCAGCTTCTGTAGTTTCTGCCAACCAAATTGGATTTTTTATCTTCTTTTCTAAAAATTCCCGATGTTTCGCCTCATCTTCTTCTGAAAGTGCAAAAATCCGTGGTTCTCTGAATTTTTTTTCAGACTTTTGCACATTTTCACCTGCCGTCATCACATTAGCAGCCGTCTGAGCAGACTTCTTTTTATCAAGCAACAAGCTTGGTTCACGACCACCCAAAAGTTCCAAATACACTTGCGCCAATAGCTGAGCATCAAGCAAAGCTCCATGCAAAGTACGGTCAGTATTATCAACATTATACCTTTTACACAAGGCATCAAGATTAACTCTCGCACCGGGGAACAATGTTTTGGCAATTTCCAAGGTATCAACCACTCGATCCCAAGTAAACTGGGTTTTTCCGAGAAGCTTTTGCTCATAGTTGACAAACTTAATATCGAAAGAGGCATTGTGAGCTACCAAAACGCCATCACCCACAAAATCCAACCATTCATCAACAATTTTATCAAATGTCGGAAACTGCTTTAAGTAATCATAACTCAAACCATGCACTTTGAAAGCATCTTCCGGCACTTCTCGCTGGGGATTAATATATTGATGATAAGTCACCCCGGTCGGAATATGATTAATCAGTTCAACCGCGCCGATTTCCACCAACTTATCCCCGTTTTCCGGGTCAAAACCGGTTGTTTCCGTATCAAAAACAATTTCTCTAACCATGCTACAACTCATCAATAATGCTTAAAAGTTCAGTTTTCAAAACCCCAAGTGGTTTGTCGGTTTCTATCACCACATCGGAGCGCAAAATTTTTTCCTTGTTATCCATTTGCGCTGCAAGTATTTTTTCAAAATCTTGGGCCGAAATATTATCGCGTTTCATCACTCTTTGCTTTTGGATTTCTTTATCAACATCGGCCACAATCACCAAATCGCAATATTTATCCCAGCCAAGTTCCAAAATTAAGGCCGCATCAATAAAAAATATGTCATCATAGCGGCAATTTCGATGAATGATATTAAAGAAACGTTTGATTAAAAACGGATGCACCAATTCTTCCAAACGTTTCAGTTCATTAGAGTTTTCAAACACCAAATTTCTAAGCTTTCGCTTATTAACTTTTCCGTTTTCATTAACTTCTGGAAAGCTTTTCAAAATCAGCTTAATAAAATCTCTTTTTCGATAAAGAGCTCTGGTCCAACCATCAACATCATAGACCACATAACCAAGCTCACGTACCAAACCGGCCAGCGTAGTTTTTCCGCAGCCGATAGACCCCGTAATTGCCACCAATTTCATTTTTTTACCCCAAAACATATGGTTGGCAAGTTATACACAAATCGTTAACCTTTTGTGCATAACTTCACCATTACCTAATGTTATACAATACTTATCACCGATAAACAAATTTATATCTGTAAGTTATATACAGGCTAAAAACTTATCCAGACTCTGTGGATATCAAAATCTATCAACAAACCTCATAAAATTAAGTTTACAAATTTTGTTAATGATTTTTTAACGATTCTTAAAAAGTGGTTAACTTTTGATTCACATTTTTACTCACAAAATTATAACCTCTGGATAACCATGTTTATCAAAAATAATCCACAAGACTAACAGGTATATACTAATACAAATACTTTTTTTAAATTTATAGATTGGGCCCTTCGGGCTGTGTATAAAAAAAATTGACAATCAAGAAAATCCAAGTTATAAAAAAAATCACCTACCGGACATTTTATTGTCCTTATATATAATATATTCTTCACGTCTATACATCAAGGTATTTCATGAATTTAAAAGAATTAAAACAAAAATCCCCTCAGGAGTTGTTAACACAAGCCGAAGATTTGGGTATTGATGACGCATCTTCCATGCGTGTTCAAGATTTAATGTTTGCAATCTTAAAAAAAGTTGCCGGAGAAGATAATACCATCTGCGGTGAAGGTGTAATTGAAGTTTTGCAAGATGGTTTTGGTTTTTTGCGCTCCGCAGAATCCAATTATTTGGCCGGTCCTGATGATATTTACGTTTCTCCCGCCCAAGTTAAAAAATTTGGTTTGCGCACCGGTGATACCGTTGAAGGTGAGATTAGAGCTCCGCGCGATAATGAGCGCTATTTTGCCTTAACCAAAATTAATGCAATTAACTTTCAAGACCCCGAAAAATCCAAACTTCGGGTTAATTTTGATAACTTAACTCCGCTTTATCCAACCGAAAAATTAGATTTTGACATTATTAATGGTGAAAAAGACTATACTACTCGGGTGATTGACTTAATTGCTCCACAAGGAAAAGGACAACGCGGACTTATTGTAGCTCCTCCGCGTACCGGTAAAACCGTGATGTTGCAAAATATTGCTCATGCCATTGCTGTTAATCACCCTGAAGCTTATTTAATGGTTTTATTGATTGATGAGCGCCCTGAAGAAGTTACCGATATGACGCGTTCGGTTAAAGGTGAAGTTATTTCTTCAACCTTTGATGAACCGGCTGCTCGCCATGTTCAAGTGGCAGAAATGGTAATTGAAAAAGCCAAACGCTTGGTAGAAACCAAAAAAGACGTTATCATTTTGTTAGATTCTATCACCCGTTTGGGTCGTGCTTATAATACGGTTATTCCCTCATCAGGTAAGGTTTTGACCGGTGGTGTCGATGCCAATGCATTGCAACGCCCGAAAAGGTTTTTCGGTGCCGCCCGCAATGTTGAAGAAGGTGGTTCGTTAACCATTATTGCTACTGCTTTGATTGATACCGGTTCTCGCATGGATGAGGTCATTTTTGAAGAGTTCAAAGGTACAGGTAACTCCGAAATCATTTTGGATCGCAAATTGACCGACAAGCGTTTGTTCCCAACCATTGATATCACTCGTTCGGGCACTCGTAAAGAAGAATTGTTGGTTGATAAAGATACCTTGGCCAAGATGTGGGTTTTGCGTCGTGTTCTGATGCAAATGGGCATGACCGATGGTATGGAATTTTTGCTTGATAAGCTACGCTTGAGCAAAGATAACAAAGACTTTTTCAATACCATGAATTCTTAAATTAAAAAAGCTCGGGAAACCGAGCTTTTTTTGTGCTTAGAGCTTAGAAAGTAAGAACCTTTTCAGATCATTCATGGTATAAAAAATATGCTCAATTCCCAAATCTTTCACCTTCTGAATATATTGCGGATTATTGTTCATCGGACAGCCTAAAAAAGCGATAGTAATCATGTTGGCTTTTAGTCCGGCACTAAGACCGGCTAAAGAATCTTCAATCACAAAGCAAACATTAGGCTTATATCCGCAGGTTTGAGCCGCCAGTAAGAATAAATCCGGCTTCGGCTTGCCGTGTTGAACTTGCTGAGCGGTAAAAATTCGATTTTCCGGAAAATAGCGGTTAAAATTGAGCAAATCAAGCTTACGCATGGTTTTATCTAAATTTCCGCCTGTAGCGATGCAGTGTTCAAATTCTTTGAGCTTAAAAATCTCAACCACATTCTCAACCGGACGCATATCTTTCATAGCTTCCCAATCAAGTTTTTTCAGTTCCATTAAGAATTGGTCATTAATTTCGATTCCAAGCTTGGCCAGATTCTCAATTTTGGTTTTGGGACTAAGACCGCCAAGAATTTTATTAGCTTTGGCGAAATCCCAATTAATATTAAAAAATTTTTTAAGCAAAATTTGCCAGTTTTTAATCCAAAGATGTTCGGTGTCAGAAATTACCCCGTCAAAATCCCAAATAATTAGTTTAGATTGTTCTGTCATAATAAGCTCACATTATAGTTGTAAAAAATTGAGTCCGCCTAAAGCCCGTAGAGAGGTTTTTTATCGATTCTATGACACATAACTTAACAACAAGTAAATTTCCTCTCTGGAGTCAAAAAAAAGGCCTTTTTTAAAACTTGCAAGATTTTTTAACTCCGACTATAACATTTTAAGCAAATAAAGGAGAGAAAATGAACGCACAAACTATCTATGCCCTTTCAACTGTATATGGCAAATCCGGAGTTGCGGTAGTCAGAATTTCCGGAGACAATGCTTTGGAAGCCATAAAGTTGATGACAGATATTAAAGTTGATAAAATCAAGCCGCGCTATGCTTACTTTTGCCGGTTAAAATCCGTTTCGGATGGTCGATTGCTTGATAAATGCCTTGTCTTGTATTTTAAGGGTCCAAATTCGTTTAATGGGGAAGATATCGTCGAGTTTCAGATTCACGGCTCACGGGCGGTAATTTCTGGAGTCCTTGATAGCTTGGCCGGTATCAAAGATTTTAGGTTGGCTGAACCAGGTGAATTTTCCAAACGTGCTTTCTACCATGGAAAAATGGATTTAACCGAGGCGGAAGGGCTGGCAGATTTGATTGATGCCGAAACGACCGAACAGCAAAAATACGCAATTCGTCAGATGGATGGAGAATTAAAGGAGCTGTACTCCGGCTGGAGGAATGAGCTGGTTAAAGTGTTAGCTCATTTAGAAGCCTTTATAGATTTTCCCGATGAAGATATTCCATCTTCAATAATGAGCGATATGAAAAACACTGTATTTAAAGTAGAAAACTCCATCGTTGAGCATTTGAAAGGCGATAACATTGGTGAAAGGTTGCGCGAAGGCTTTCGGGTTGTAATAGTTGGCCCGCCCAATGCCGGAAAATCAAGCTTACTAAATGCCGTTGCCAAAAGAGAGGCGGTGATAGTATCTGACATCGCCGGTACCACGCGCGATGCTATAGATATTCACTTGGACTTAGGTGGTTATCCGGTCATGTTTACCGATACGGCCGGTTTGCGTGAAGCTGAAGAAGAAATTGAGAAAAAAGGCATTGCGGTAGCCTATGAGAAAATCAAAAATGCCGATTTGGTTATTTGTTTGTTTGATGCTTCAAAAGACTCTGTTCAAATCTTTGATAATTTGAAAAAATCTTTAAAAGACAATACATTGTTTGTAGCAAATAAATGTGATAAATTAACATTTGAACAGTGTTCCGAATTGCAAAAATCTGGTTGCCTCTGCATTTCCGCCAAAGAAAAACAAGGTGTTGAGGCCGTGCTGTTTGCCGTATCCGAGCAAATCAAACAACGCTTTACCTCAAATTCTAACTTGCTGATTACCCGTAAGCGTTACCGTGAGGCTTTGCAAGAAGTGGTCGAAAATCTGGAAAACTTTAGTTTTGATAAAGACATTGAGTTAACAGCTGAAGACATTCGTTTGGCCGCTCGCGCTTTGGGCAAAATCACCGGACAAGTTGAGGTTGATGAAATCTTAGACCGCATCTTTGGTGATTTTTGTATCGGCAAATAGCTTGAGCCGCCACTGGCACAACGGCTTTCTTAGGAAAGCCGTTTTTTATTGACATATCAAAAAGCTACAGTTATATATAGGTCAAAAGGAATCATTAATTTTTAAGTTTATGGAAAAAATTATTACACTGTTTGGCAATAATATTCCCAAACCTGAAAATTTAGCCGCGGATATCAAAAAATTTACCGCCGATTGCAAACTTCCTCTGGGATATTTGAACGACATCGCCGAATTGCTTACCTATCATCCAAAGTACAAGTTAAACTATTCGGAAAAACTCACGGAATGCCAAAAGGCTGCCAGATACTTAATTTTTTTATTAAAACAATATTATTCAGATAACCAAAAACTCATCTCAACCGTACAAACGGCCGGAAGATATCTATGCTGGTGCAGGCATTATATACCGCAGTTGGTTACGGATAAAGAGTTGGTTGATTTTATCTGGTCGATAAATCAAGCAAAATGATTATAAAACTGCCTTCATAATATTTGAAGGTAGTTATTTTTATAAATTAAACACTTGCAAATTTTTTGCTGATATATTATACCCAAGAAAAAAATAATTTGGGCTAACATAATGAATAATAAAGATTTTGATGTAATAGTTGTTGGTGGAGGTCATGCCGGATGTGAGGCTTGTGCCGCTGCCGCGCGTGTAGGTGCTAAAACGGCTTTGGTGACCCATAAAATCAGCACCATTGGTGAAATGTCATGCAATCCGGCCATTGGCGGATTAGGTAAGGGTCATTTGGTAAGAGAAATAGATGCCCTGGACGGACTGATGGCAAGAGTGATTGATAAAGCCGGTATACAGTTTCGTATGCTTAATGCCTCTAAGGGTCCGGCAGTGCGAGGTCCTCGTGCCCAGGCCGACCGTAAATTATATAAAAAATATATGCTCGAGGCACTAAAGGAGCAGGATAATTTAAGTTTGATAGAAGCCGCGGTTGAAGGTTTGATTGTGCATGACAATCGGGTTGAAGGTGTCGTTTTGGCTGATGGTCAAGAGTTAAGGTCAAAAGCGGTTATTTTGACTTCAGGGACGTTTTTGAACGGTGTAATGTTTATCGGGCACGAAACCAGCATTGGCGGCAGGGTTGGTGATGTTAGCTGTGTTGGTATAACACCGTATTTAAAGTCTTTAGGGCTCAAAGTCGGCCGTCTTAAAACCGGTACCCCTGCCCGATTAGACGGCAAAACGATTGATTGGGATATTTTGGAGAGCCAAGAAGGCGACAATCCACCCGAGCCTTTTTCTTATCTGACTAAAGAAATTACTAACCCGCAAATTAAGTGCTATATTACCCATACTAACGAGAAAACACACCAAATTATCCGTGATAACTTTAGTAAATGTGCATTGTTTTCAGGCTTAATAACCGGAATTGGACCGCGTTATTGTCCCAGCATTGAAGATAAATTGGTCAAATTTGCCGACCGCACCAGCCACCAGATATTTTTGGAGCCAGAGGGGTTAGATACGGACGTGGTTTATCCCAATGGAATTTCAACATCACTGCCGGCAGATGTGCAAGATCAGTTTATTCATACCATTAGAGGGTTGGAGAAAGTGCGAATTTTGCGCCCTGCCTATGCCATTGAGTATGATTATGTTGACCCTCAGGAATTGGACAATCGGCTGAGTTGCAAAAAAGTTCCGGGACTGTTTTTAGCCGGCCAAATTAACGGCACCACCGGATACGAAGAAGCTGCCGCCCAAGGATTGCTGGCAGGTATTAATGCCGGTTTGTATGCTTTAGATAAAGGAAGTTTTAGCATTGACCGCAGCGAGGCTTATATTGGGGTGATGGTTGACGATTTAATCACCAAAGGCGTTGACGAGCCCTACCGTATGTTTACTTCGCGCTCAGAATACCGACTGTATTTGAGGGCTGACAATGCCGATGCGAGGTTGACTGAAAAAGGTTGGCAAATTGGCTGTGTTAGTGAGTATAGATACAGTGTATTTAAAGATAAAATGGCACAAATTGAGCATTATCGTAAACTCTGTAATCAGTTATATATTAGTCCCAATGAGCTGGAAGAAAAATTTGGCATTAAGACCAAGAAAGACGGCAGTCGCCGCAGTGCATTTAATGTGATGTCCTATCCCGAAGTTTCACGTGAAACAATCACCACCATCTGGCCTGAGCTGAGCTCAATGGCTGAAAGTATTTATGAAGAAATCGAGATTGAGGCTAAATATTCCGGCTATCTGAAACGCCAAATGGCTGATATTGAGGTTTTCAAAAAAGATGAAAATCTTAAGATTCGAGAAGATATTGATTATAGCAAGATTGGCGGACTATCTCGAGAGATGGTGGCTAAATTGACCAAGGTTCGCCCTGCTACTATCGGTGAAGCATCTCGAATCCCCGGAGTAACACCGGCAGCGATTATGGCGGTGCTAGGTTACATTAATAAATAGGTGCAATATGGAACAATTACTTTCTCGCAACGATGCTCAAGAAATGCTTGAAAGTATAATTTCCGAGCGTAATTCATCTGCTCACCCCTTCCGTCCCGAATGGGAACAAGAGTTTCGTGCTCATTCCGGCGCGGTTGCTCATATTGCCGAAACAATCGCCTTCAAAACACTGTATTTAAACTCTGAAAAAGCTTATATTTTGGGACTTTTGCACGATTGCGGCAAATATCAAGATGAATATGCCTGCCACAAGTTTCATGGCTTGGCAGGATATTATTATATGCTCGAAAAAGGCTATCCAGATTTGGCACGTGCCTCCCTCACCCATACATTTTATAAAAAAGACTTTGAGCCAAATGAATATCCATTCCCGCCGGATGATTTGAAAATATGCCGCCGGCTCTTGCAAGATATTAAATACGATGACTACGATTTATTGTTGCAATTATCCGATATGATAAATGACATGGGGAAAACCTGCACTATCGAATATCGCATTCAAAGTGTTTGCACACGACGCAATATAACCCCAAAAAATTATGCTTGGGTAGAAAGAATTCTAAAAAATATCAAACATCATTTTGACCAACAATGCGGTTGTGATATCTATTCTATGTTTGATATATTAAAATAAAAACTGACGATTTATTAATCATTTTCTGATAACTTGACTTCATTGTAAAAATAAATTTCTCACGGTGAAGTTATGGAAGTTGCAAATTCCCCCTTTTTTATTCCCGAATTGCTAAGCATTCGAGGCGGCAATCCGGTTTATGGTTCGGTTAATATCAGTGGTGCCAAAAATGCCATTCTCGGGTTAATGGCTGCCTCTTTGTTAACTGACGAACCTGTGACTATCAACAATGTTCCTTATATCAGCGACGTGTTGGAGATGGGACATATTATGAAAGAATTAGGTGTTGATGTTCGCTATGCTCCGCAAAAACGCATCTTATATTTACACGCTCGCAAAATAACCAGCAATGTTATTTCCGAAAAGGCGGTGCATTTTCGTGCCAGTTATTATCTTTGGGGTTCGCTTTTAGCTCGCTTTGTGCATACCGGCGAGTTTGATTCTTTGAAAGTTTTGATGCCCGGAGGTTGCTCTTTTGGTGGCAAACGAAGGACTGACTTCCACGAACAACTCATCAAATCGGTGTTTAATGCCGAAATTAGTGAAGAACCATATAACAGCCGTCATTATCTATGCTTTAGCTTGCCTAAAAACAAGGTTCTTGGCGGAAATCCGGTTTATGCCACCTTTAAGGCCTCTCACGGCGCCACCTATCACTGGATGCTTTCGGTTGCCGGTGCCAGCGAGATAAAAATGATGTATAATTCATCAATGGAACCCGAAATTTCCAACCTGATGATGATGCTTCAGCAAATGGGACTGAGGTTGTCCGGTAATGAGCGTACCGGTCTGATTTATGACGGCAAAAATCGTGGTTTGCTGCATGGCGGAACTTTTTATGCTATTCCCGACCGCATGGAAGCTGCGACCTATGCCTTGTTGGCCGTTGGTACCAAAGGTGAAATCCAAATTGAAAACATCAATTTTGATAACTGCCGCCCATGGTTTAGCCAGCTTTATAATATGTTTGAATCCGGTGTTTACTATTCGCCGGATAAGACCCAGCTAAATCTTAATTTCCGCAATCGTTCCGATTTTAGCGGCGTGATAATGCAAATGTCGCCCTTCCCCGGCATGGAAACCGATTTACAGCAAATTTGGACCCCGATACTGGGTCAGGCCTCAAGTGAATCTTTTATTGCCGACTTAATTTGGCCGGGACGAATAGCCCACTTAGAGCAAATGCGCAAATTTGGACTTCAAACTGAGGCTGAGCAAAGAGAAGTCAAGGTCAGTCAGGAAATGTCAGATAAAGTATTACTGGTCAAAATTAAACCCTCGCAGTACAAAGCCGCCGATGTTGAAGGCATGGATTTGCGCGGCACCATGGGGTTGATTATTATGGCCGCCATGACTGAAGGCAAAAGCAAAATTACCACACCGAGTTATGCATTGCGCGGCTATCCTAATCTGATTAAGAATCTGCAAGATTTAGGTGTAAATATCAGCGCCTCAGCCAAAGGTACAAAAATTGATGCCCTCCCCGAATATGTTGGCTAAAAGAACTATTGGAGCAAGTAATGCAAAAATTTACTTATCATTGCCATACAACTTTTTCAGATGGTAAGAGCTCAATTAAGGAAATGTTAGACCGTGCGGTTGAGCTTGGTTTTACGGAAATTGGCATATCTGATCATTTATCCGTACATAAAAACTTTATGCAAAGTCCGAGTTGGCCAAGGTTTTCCGAATATCACGCACCGCATATTTATCGCCAAGAGTTTAAATCGGCTATTAGTGACTTTCAACGTCATGCTGAAAATATTCGGTTGCTGGCAGCAAATTATCCAATCAAAGTCTATGTCGGCGCCGAAGTAGATTACATGATTTATGACGGCTGGTTAGAAGAATTTATGGAGTTTCGTCAGGAAGTCGACTTGGACTATTATATCACCGGCAACCATTATGTGTTTAACAGCAATGGCGAAACACTGTATCATCCGCGCGATATTGCGGTATTGTTTAGTCAAGAAGAACAGGAAGTGATTATTCGCCGTCATTTTAACACTCTGGTTACGGCGGTTAAAAGTGGTTTGTTTGAGTTTTTGGCGCATTTAGACTTCATGCGCAAAGCTGAGATTTATAGCTTGGAGCGCTTTGCGTCGGAAATTGATGAACTCTTGCAGACTCTGGCAGCACGAAATATGCCCGCCGAGATAAATTCCAAAGGGATTAGCAAAAGCGGAGAGCCCTACCCCACCTTAGAAATCATCAAAAAAATGCGTAATCTCAACATTCCGACCCTAATATCTGATGATGCCCACAAGGCTGAAAATATGGGTAAGGATTACGATAAGGTAGAAAAAATATTGCAAGAATTAAACTATACTAACCGTTGGAAATTAAACCGAGAATAAAATGCAAAATTTCAGTTATCACTCACACACACACGCTTTAAATAAGTATGACGGTAAAAATACTGCCGCCGAGATGATAAAACAAGCTGAATTAATTGGCTTTAAGGAGTTAGGCATAACCAATCATCTATGCTATCACCCAAACCTAACTCCCTCAAACCCGATGGCTTACAATGATATTAAGAAAGCCATTGAGGACTATAAGGCGATTATTGAAGAGATTAGGCAAGCCGCAAAATCGAGTGCGATTAAGATATATGCAGGCTTTGAGGTTGACTTTTTTCCCTCCAAGAAATGGCGTGATAGCTTTGAAAAAATCATGTCCGAGATAAAAGCCGATTATTATATTGGCGCCTCGCATTTCATGAGAAACAAGGACGAAACCGACATTATCAACCCTTATGATGTGCTGCTGCATGGTTACCCCTACCCGCACGAAGAATTGGTAAAAAACTTTCCCAACTGCTGGGACAATGTGGTCGAATCTATAAAGAGCGGCTATTTTGCATTCATTGCTCACTTAGATTTATATAAAATTTTCAATTTAGGGGTTGGACCGGAATGGGATAAGCCCAAATGGAAAATAATCGATGCGTTAAGCGAATCAAAACAGCCCTATGAACTAAATACTTCAGGCTGGAACAAATGTAACGAACAACATCCGCATACTTGGATGTTAAAGGAGTTGAATCGGCGAGATGTTCCGGTAGTAATTTCCGATGACGCGCATAGCACGGCAATGTTGGGACAGCATTATCAACGTGCTGAAGATTTGCTACAAGAAATTGGTTATCAAAAGCGGTTCAAATTTCCGTTCTAACCAGCCGCTGATATGGTTAAATTTTTGAAAATTATAAGAAATAGATTCAAGAAATAGTGTTTAAGTGTTTGAATTTAAAATATTTTTAAAATCGTGTTCATAACTTGGTTATTTTAGTTTTAAAATCTCAAATAAAATTATATAAATTTAGGTATGAAAAATACCGTAGACAAATATAATGTTTCACGTGAAACATACGAGCTTTTAAAACGCTATGAGGCATCTCTCAGCGAGTGGCAACAGAAGATGAACCTGGTTAGCCGCAACTCACTGGCCGATGCTTGGAAGCGTCATTTTTTAGACTCAATGCAGCTGTTTTCTCTGCTCTCAAAAGATGCCAAAGTTGTCTATGATTTTGGCTCTGGCGCTGGCTTTCCGGGGATGGTGCTGGCGATTATGGCTAAGGAAAAAACACCGTATTTAAAATTTAAATTGGTCGAAAGTATTAAAAAGAAAACGCTGTATTTAAATGCCGTGAAAGAGTTAACCGGCGCTAACGTCGAAATCATTAACGACCGTATTGAAAATATTGAAGCCGAAAAGGCGGATGCCATCACCTCTCGGGCAATGTGTGCATTACCCGAACTTCTGAAATATTCGCGTCCCTTCTGCGGTAAGGATACAAAGCTCATTTTCCTCAAAGGAAGGAGCTACGAGCAAGAGGTTGCTTCTGCTAAGAAAGACTGGAAATTTAATCTGGAAATTATTCAAAACCAAGAAAGTGAAGACGGAGTGATTTTAGTCATTACCGACTTACATCATAAGGGAGAAAAAAATGCCTAGAATTATTGCTATTGCTAATCGTAAAGGCGGCGTGGGCAAAACCACTACCACAATTAATGTTGCAACAGCTATGGCGGCTGTCGGCAAAAAGGTTTTGGTTATTGACCTTGATCCGCAAGGTAATGCTTCAACCTCGATGGGAATTAATAAGCGTGGACGCATGGCCTCTTCCTATGAAGTCTTGATTGGTGAAAGAAAAATAACTGAGGCTGTGGTTTGGACTGAAATTCCCAACTTTTCACTTGTTCCCTCCTCACCTGATTTGGCTGGTGCCGAAATTGAGTTGGTAGATATGGAAAATCGCGAATTTACTCTCAAACGTGCCCTGATGCGTGACGCTATTAATTACGACTATGTCCTGATTGATTGCCCGCCCTCTTTGAGCTTGGTTACTATCAATGCACTGGTCGCCGCCAACGCGGTAATTGTGCCTTTGCAGTGTGAATTCTTGGCTCTTGAAGGTATTACGGATTTAATCAGAAATATTAATTTGATTAAAAAGCATTTTAACCCCAGCTTGGAACTGCAAGGTGTGGTCCTAACCATGTATGACCGCCGCAACAATCTTTCCCAAATGGTTGAAGATGATGTCAGAAGCTTTTTCGGTAAAAAAGTATATCAAACCGTAATCCCGCGGAATGTCAGAATCTCGGAAGCCCCGTCGCACGGTAAGCCGGTCTTGCTTTATGACTTCAAATGCCCCGGCTCCCAAGCTTACATTAATTTAACCGGAGAAGTATTGAAAAGAGAAAAGGAATTAGCCGCATGATTGATAACGAATTAGATGCCCTGCTCGGCAAAGAAGATAACAGTCACACTAAACGCAAGAGCTTGGGTCGTGGACTTGGTGCATTGTTGGGTGAAGATGATAATCTCGATTTTCAAAATTCTGAAACCAATAAAGCCGCACAAAATAAAATAGACATTAATCAGATAGTACCCGGCAAATATCAACCTCGTACCGAATTCGACCAAGAAGCGCTAAATTCCCTCGCCTCATCAATTAAAGAGAAAGGAATCCTACAGCCGCTTTTGGTAAGAAAAACAGGCGATAAATATGAAATTATTGCCGGTGAAAGACGTTGGCGAGCCGCTAAGCTGGCTGGTTTACAAGAAGTTCCGGTCATAGAAAAAGATTTGAGCGACCAAGAAGTTTTGGAAGTTGCTTTGGTAGAAAATCTCCTGCGCGAAAATTTATCCGCCATTGAAGAAGCCGAAGGAATGCAGCGCCTGATAGATGAGTTTTCTCATACCCAAGAGGCTCTGTCACAAATTGTCGGTAAATCACGCAGTCATGTAGCTAATATGTTACGACTGCTAAGCTTACCTGAAAGCATTAAAAACCTCATCAAAGAGGGTAAGCTTTCGGCCGGACACGCCAGAGCCCTGGTCGGATTGGATAATGCCGAAGCCATCGCCAAGGAAATTGTCGAAAAAGGATTGAGCGTGCGCCAGGTTGAAGAGTTAGTCGCCAAGCTCAAAGATAAAACTCCACAACCATCGGCTAAAAAAGCTTCCTCCAAAGATGAAGACATAGCCGAAATTGAAAAAGACCTCATCAAGAAATTAGGTCTGAGAATTAAAATCAGCCCAAGCAAACAAGGCGGCGGAAAAGTAGTAATGCAATATGCCTCCGTTGCCGAGTTGGACATGATTTTAAACATACTGGAAGGCAACCGTCAGAACGAGAGCCTGCCAACCTCGAACACTGTATTTAAAGCTCCGGAACCAACCGCAGCCACAGATAAATTCACTATTAAAATGATTGATTAACAGGAGGACTAAAATGAGTATTTTAGATAACATGATCCAACGGTGCGCCGAAGCCGGCTACACCCCGACCAAAAACATTGAAAAAATTGCCAATGCCAAAAAGATGATGTTTGGCGAGCAAGAATGGCAACGCTGTCCCTGCGACGGCAAAAACCCGGCCCGCTACTGCATTTCTGAGCAATGCCGCAAAGATATTGAAGAAAAAGGCGTATGCCATTGCAATTGTTATACCAAAGCAGACCTGCAAAAAACCGCCAATTCATAAACTACATACCAATAAAAAAGCTCCGTACGATTACGGAGCTTTTTTTTATGCAAAATGTTCTATGCCGCAACAACCGGCTCATCTTCAATCAGCGGAATATCATCAAACAGCACCGGAATTTTCTGCTTAAATTCTTTTAAGACCATTTTCATCACTTGTTGCACACTTGGGTGAGCCGCCGGCGCAGTTCTCAGGCGCAGCACGTGACGCCATTCGCGCAAATTTGCGGTCATGATAATTTCTGACTTGGTTGAGTGCGGAAGTAACATTCTGCAAGCATCAGCCTTACACCCGAGTTCAGCCATTTTGAGATAAGATTTCTCAATATCTTTCATACAATTGAGCCAAACGTCGTACTGAGGAGTACCTTCCGGAATATTAACCGGTTTCATCACCGAAATTTCATTGCCGAATTTATCTTTGGAATAAAGACAATAACGAGTGCTTTCCACTGCAAAACTAACTAACCGATGCCGAGTAATATCTTTCAGCACGCCGGTATCCGCAATAATTTTAAGCGAAATTGAAAAATGTTCAATCATTGCCTCATGACCAAGATCAATCAGTTTCTTAATCATTTTGGGTGCAGATTCATCAGTAATTTTATCTTCGCTTTTGTAGCAGTTACGAGCGCAACGCTCCAGATGTTTTAAAATTTCCGTACCGTTAAGCGGTGTAAAAATTTCCACACTCGGTTCAATTATTTTAACCATATTATCCCCCTTAAATTGTTTACTTCATTGTAAAACAAATGGGGGATAAGACAAGCTAAAGTCGAGAGTATTTCACAACAAAGTAAGAATATATTTACCAAATCTCGTTATAAAGAAAAGACAACAGCGCGCGGAGATTAAAAATGATGTTTGTAAAAAAATTTCTGTATGGTTTAGGTGCGGTTTTACTCATTTTATGGGGAGGCGCCGGAACCCAGAGTCAAAATATATTATTGCAAGGCGGCGGTTTTATCGGGCTGTTTATCGGTCTGGTTGTATTGTATTTATTTTTGAAAATGGCCTGGCGCGCCATGGGTTGCTTGCCCTCATTTTTAATTTTCGCGGGCATATCGCTGTTTATTTTATATGCCATTGGCGCATTCAATGGTGGTATAGGTAATATTGGCAATAACCTAAAGAGTTTTTTAGGGCAAAAGCCGCAAAACTACAGCCAGCCTTTGCCTCCTCCGGGAGCTATGGAGCAAGCAGATGAGGAAACCACCGGAGATAAGATAGGCAATTTTGTTGATAATATCTCTGAAAAATTTGGCTCTTCACCCCAGCGCCGTGCCCCCTCAATTGAGAATTATCCGCTTATCCGCAGTTCGGCACGAGTTGTTAGGGGTGATACCCTAAAGATTCAGGGATATTATTTCAGATTATATGGGATTGATGCTCCCGATACGGACCAAACCTGCGCCGATAAGAACAAGCGCTCGTATAAATGCGGTCAGAAAGCCGCTACTTGGCTGAGAGATTGGATATTAGACTATGAGTTAGAATGTCGGATCATGCAGCAAGACCAGCGTGGAAATATGGCCGGGGTGTGTTTTTTGGGAGAATATGATTTGGGCGCCGCCATTGTAACCGCCGGTTGGGCATTGGCCGCTACTAAATATACCGATATTTATGCTCCCTATGAGCAAGAAGCGCGCCGCAACAAAAACGGCTTGTGGAGTGGTAGTTTTTATCGACCGGAGGACTGGCGGGTCTTAAAAACTCAAAAGCCCGACATAAAGATTATCAAACCCAAAAACCCCAAGAAAAAGGGCATATGGGGGTTTTAGCATGACAGATAAAGATTTTGAATATTTCAGTAATTCTGAAAGCGATACCATTGCATTGGGTAAAAAACTGGCCCGCATAGCTAAAAGGGGAGATACCTTTGCGTTGTTTGGCACTTTAGGCATGGGCAAAAGCGTTTTGGCTCGCGCTTTTATACAAGAGCTGAGCGGTGCCACAGAAGTCCCGAGCCCGACTTTTACCTTGTTGCAAAGTTATGAAGGACCAGATTTTGAAATTTATCACTTTGACTTGTATCGCCTAAAAAGTCCGGAAGAAATTTTTGAGATTGGCATGGAAGATGCGCTTTATGATGGTGCTTGCCTCATTGAGTGGCCCGAGCGCATGGGCGGATATCTGCCGCGCGATATGTTTAGGGTTGAGTTTGAGCCGGAAGGTGAGGGGCGAAAGATAAGTATTAGCACCACATCAGAAGATAAACGTCAACGCTTGATGCAAATAGGCGAGGGGGCAAGATGAGCAACATTCATGCCTCTTGTGTTTCCTGGCAAGACAAGGGAATTTTGCTGTTGGGCAGGTCTGGCCGTGGCAAATCAGATTTATGCCTGCGTTTGATTAGTAAATATGATGCAGTTTTGGTGGCTGATGACAGGGTAGATTTAAATGTTTCCCGTGAAACAATTTTGGCCTCTGCGCCTAAAATATTGCAAGGTATGTTGGAAGTCCGCGGAGTTGGAATTTTGCAGTTGCCGTTTGTTAAACAAACCAAGTTGGATTTGGTCGTTGAGCTGGTGGAAGATTTATCTGAAATTGAGCGCCTTCCTGAGCCTCAAAGTTGGGATTATGAGGGTGTAAAGCTTCCGCTGATAAAGCTTTTTGGCTTTGAGGTTTCTGCCGCAGATAAAATCATCGCTACCTTACGATGGCCAAGAGCTGTAAAATAGCTTGTGATGAGTTTGATAAGTTTGTTGATTTTCGGGGCAGTTAGTTCTAATATGCTCACAAATTGATTTAACAGATGAGAGAATTTCCATGCTACTACACGCAATCGAAAAGTTTTTAAGAAGACAGGGCAAACCGCTGGTTAAGTTTGTTACCCGCATTGGTGAATTGTCAATTTTTATTGCCCAGTCCTTGTATCATAGCGTCACCCCTCCTTTTTACGGTCGTTTGTTGTTCAAACAAATGATTGATATCGGGTTCTATTCTTTACCGGTTGTTGGCTTAACCACCATTTTTGCCGGTATGGTCATTGCTTTGCAGAGCTATTCGGGCTTTGCGAGCTTTGGTGCAGAAAGTACAGTTGCAAGCGTAGTGCTGATTTCGGTCACTCGCGAACTGGCTCCGGTGCTTTCGGCTTTGATGGTTGCCGGGCGTATCGGTGCGGCCATGGCGGCTGAAATCGGCACCATGAGAGTTACCGAACAAATTGATGCCTTGGTAACATTGTCGACCAATCCGTTCAAATATTTGGTTGCCCCGAGATTAATTGCCGGCGTTTTGGTCTTGCCGATTTTGGTATTAATTGGTGATGTTATTGGTATTTTCGGTGGCTATGTGGTTGGTGTTTATAAACTGGGCTTTAACCCGGCTAACTATGTTAATGCCACCTTGCAGGAGCTGCAAGCTTTGGATATCACCACCGGTGTAGTCAAAGCGGCAGTGTTTGGGTTTATCATTTCCTTAATGGGCTGTTATAATGGTTACAAGTCCAAGGGTGGCGCCCAAGGTGTGGGTACGGCTACCACCAATGCCGTGGTTTCGGCCTCCATTTTGATTTTGATTTTCAACTACATCATTACCGAAGTTTTCTTCTCCAAATAACAAGGAGCTACCATGTCAGATACAAAAATAAAAATTTCCGGTCTCAAAAAAGCCTTTGGCAAGAAGGTTGTTTTAGATGGCTTAGACTTAGACATTCGCAAAGGTGAATCTTTGGTGGTGATAGGGGGGTCGGGTACCGGTAAATCGGTGCTGATTAAATGCATTCAGGGCTTACTGCAACCCGACGCCGGTTCCATATTGATTGATGATCAAGAAGTTGTCGGCCTCAAAGAAAGCGAGAAAGAGGAAATGCACTCCAAAATGGGGATGCTGTTCCAAGGCGGAGCTTTGTTTGATAGCTTAAGCGTGTGGGAGAATGTGGCTTTTGGCTTGCTTGAAAACCAAAAAATGAACAAAAAGCAGGCCAAAAACGAGGCTATTCGAGTTTTGCGTCAAGTAGGTCTAGCTCCTGATGTTGCCGATTTGTCTCCGTCAGAATTGTCCGGCGGTATGCAAAAGCGCGTAGGCTTGGCGCGAGCCATTGCCACTCGTCCGGAAATAATTTTCTTTGACGAACCGACCACCGGTTTGGATCCGATAATGGCTGACGTAATCAACGACTTGATTATTGAGTCGGTCAAAGGCTTGGGTGCAACCGCCTTGACCATTACTCACGATATGGCCTCGGCCCGCAAAATTGCCGATAGAATAGCCATGCTGTATAAAGGCAAAATCATCTGGCAGGGCACGGTCAAAGAAATGGATAAAACGACCGATCCTTATGTCTGCCAGTTTATTAACGGCTGCTCGCAAGGACCGATAAAAGTAGAGGTATAACATGGCCAAACGTGGTGGAAGTGAATTTGTTTGTCAAAACTGCGGCATGGTGTATCCGCGTTGGCAGGGCAAATGCGATGCCTGCGGTGAGTGGAATTCCATTATTGAGGAAAAAGTCGGCGGGGAGGGGTTTTCAAACCTTCCGAGCAAACGCAAAGGACAGATTATAGACTTTGTACCCCTAAGCGGCAGCCAAGAGAAATTAGATAGATTAACCACCACCATCAAAGAATTGGACCGCGTCTGTGGCGGCGGATTGGTAGCTGGCTCAGTCATTTTGGTAGGTGGCGACCCCGGAATTGGAAAGTCGACCTTACTGTTGCAAACCTGCGCCAAAGTTGCGGAACTACCTGGAAATCATGAGTGCTATTACATCTCCGGAGAAGAAGCGATTGACCAGGTACGGATTCGCGCCAAACGTTTGGGTTTGGAGAAAGCTCCGGTCAAGTTAGCCAGTGCCACCGATATCAAGGATATTATCGCCACTTTGGAAAAATCCAATGCCGCGGTAGTGATAATAGATTCTATCCAAACCATGTATTTGGAGGAAGTTGAATCCACTCCGGGCAGTGTGGCGCAAGTCAGAGCCTGTAGTTATGAGCTGATAAAACTGGCCAAAAAGAAGGGTTTTACCTTGTTTTTGGTAGGTCATGTCACCAAACAAGGTTCTATTGCCGGCCCGAGAGTTTTGGAGCACATGGTTGATACGGTTTTGTATTTTGAGGGCGAGCGTGGCCACCATTTCCGAATTTTGCGAGCGGTAAAGAACCGCTACGGAGCCACTGACGAGATTGGCGTTTTTGAAATGCAGGACCAAGGTTTGGTCGAGGTTGAAAACCCCTCCGCGCTGTTTTTGGCCGAAAGACAAGGCAATATATCTGGTTCTTGTGTTTTTGCGGGCATTGAAGGTTCCAGACCGGTTTTAGTCGAGATACAAGCTCTGGTCAGCCCGACCGGATATGCCAGCCCCAAACGTGCGGTAGTCGGCTGGGACAGCAACCGTCTGGCCATGGTTTTGGCGGTATTAGAAGCGCGTTGCGGCATGAACTTGAGTTCGCAAGATGTCTACTTAAACATTGCCGGCGGCTTGCGGATAACCGAACCGGCGGCAGACTTAGCGGTTGCCATGGCCATAATTTCATCTTTGACCAACAAGCCGCTCCCGCATGATATGGTAATTTTTGGCGAGATAGGCTTGTCAGGAGAGGTGAGGGCGGTCAGCCAGCCGTCATTACGTATGAAAGAGGCGCGGAAGTTGGGTTTTGCCAGTGTTGTCATGCCGCCGCGCCACAGCAAGGACAATGGCAAGAGCTATGATTTGAATGTTTACGAAATCGGCAATGTCCAAAGATTGATAAATATGTTTAACTAAAAGGATATCGGCAATGAATAATGTTGACGTCATAATCTTGATAATCATGGGAATATCGGCCTTAATCGCCTTAAACCGGGGGTTAGTTAAGGAAGTATTGTCCATCATTGGCTGGGTCTTTGCGATTATTGCGATTATATATTTATTACCGATATTTGAGCCGGTCATAGAAGAATATGTGGTTGGCGGATGGATGTCATCGGTTGTGACGGCCATATTGATTTTGATAGTTTTCATGTTGCTGTGGTATTTTGCCACCAACGGGCTGATAAAAGACATCAGAAACTCCAAATTGAGCACGGCAGACCGCATTTTAGGCCTATTTTTTGGGATTGCCCGCGCCTTTTTACTGGTAGTTTTGTTTAATATCATGATTGGCTGGATGATGCCCGAAAAGACTCAGCCGGAAGTTTTGCAAGAGTCAAAATATTTTCAGCTTGCCGGCAAATTTGCCAAACCCTTAGAAGAAATGTTGCCGGAAGAAACCTTGGTTGACATTAAGGATAAGGCTCGCACCTGGGGAGAAAAGAGGAGCAAGGAAGAAGGTGAGGAAGAAGAGAAAGAAGTTTCCGAGCCCAACAAATCCGCCCCGGCCAAGAAGGTGCATAATCGCCCCGGAGACGATGCTGAAGAACTTTTTGATAAGTTGGCACGTCCGCAAATCAAAAAGGCCTCAGAGCGGCTTAAAAACGATTCCGGCAAGGGCAAAGCGGAAGAAGACGGCTACAACATCCATGAAAGAGCCAATTTAGACCGCCTGATTGAAAATACCATAGATTAGGCCGACAAAGAGTAATCGCTCATTTCTCATAGAAATAAAAAAGGGTCATCCTTCGTTTGCGTTAGCAATATTTAAAGTCATCCCTCAAAAATGGTCATCCCTCGACTACGAAAGTAGTCGTCCAGGGATCTTCCGATTAGTATTAACAAATTCGAAGACCCCTTGATGGTTACTGACGTAACCAAGGGGTGACATTATATTATTATCAACCCGTTCTACTGGTAGCATCGCGGCTCTTGGGCACATACGCCAAGCAACAAACTGATGCCTCAGGCGCTGCCTGCCGCGCACCCGTCGTCCGGGGATCTTCCGATTAGTATTAACAAATTCTAATCTCATTGCTGATTAGCGCAATAATTAATAGGGAAAAGTTTGGATAAAAAAGATACCCCGACAGCGCCATAGCCACTGCCGAGGTACCTCGAAAGAAATTGCATAACATAATAATATTTTGGTACCAAACCGGTTTTAGAAAATCATCACACAACGCACCGCAC
>CALXUQ010000007.1 GCA_944391725.1 uncultured Alphaproteobacteria bacterium
CATACCTTCTTATAGCATCGTCGTCGTGAGCATTCAACCCCCATTAAAATGGGGGTAGTCTGTAAGGCATTAAAACAAAGCTTTCCTCTTAAAGGGGAAAGTTTTTTCTTTTGCTTGTCAAACCAACTTTTAAATTTTATGGTGAGGAATGGAGGAACAAAATGCAAATTTGCCATTACCCAAGCCCGCTTGGAGTTATCACTATCGGCTGTGAGAATGATTTTATCACCCTGCTCCGGTTTGGGGAAATCAACCCCAGCGAAAATATGATTATTAGCAATAACAAATTGTTAGAACAAGCTTGTCAACAGTTAGATGAATATTTCAAAGAAGCGAGAAAGGAGTTTAATTTGCCGCTCAACCCTCAAGGTACTCCGTTTATGCAAAAAGTGTGGCAAGCTTTGCAAAAAATCCCCTATGGCCAGACCAAGAGTTATCAAGAAATTGCCCAAGAAATTGGCAATATCAAGGCTTGTCGTGCGGTGGGGCTGGCTAACAATCATAACCCGATTGCCATTTTCATTCCTTGCCATCGGGTCATTGGCAAAAGCGGTCAGCTCACCGGCTACCGCGGCGGATTAGACATCAAACAGCAACTGCTCAATTTAGAACAGAAAAATATATAGCGTCATCCCTCGATTGCATTAGCAATCGTAACCCCCAAAGAGTTATTCCTCGTTTTCTGACAAGAAAACGTCAAGGAATCTTCCGTTTTTTTAATGGGGAAAGTACAGGAGCTGGGTACTCCCGCAAGCGGGTCCTCCTCATCACGTAAGGCTCTGTCTGCGCACTTTGTGCTTGCCAATCGCCAACTATCGACTTCGAACCTTACAGGTTCGCGTCCAACTTTCCTAAAATTAAAAAAAACCGAGCGATGCTCGGTTCTTTTTAATGGCGGAAAGTACAGGACTCGAACCTGTGGAACGGAAACCCGTTCACGGATTAGCAATCCGCTGCATTACCACTCTGCCAACTTTCCAGCGCGGTATGGGGTAATATGTATATTATCTTTCCTCACTCGTCAATACATTTTTTTAATTTATTTTCCGTTTTTATAAAACTTATTCTTTTTCACCCCCTCACCCCTTGACTTTATTTACCCAAGGCTTATCACATTAGCTAATAAATCATATTATCAACATTCAAATTATTACTTATGAAGACATTATTATTTTCATGTTTGTGCTGTGGATTTTTATCTTGTTCAAGCAGTATTCCAAGTGTGAGAGCTCCATCATCTACAACAGCTCCACAAGAATATTCCCTTAAACCTAATATGGATATAGCAACACAAAGTCAAGAAGACCAAAAACGCCTTATCCAATTTGCAGATAAAAATAATCTTGTATCCATCAGCATTTTCTGTTTATCGCTCGATAAATAGCTAATATTAAAAAAGCGTACTTTTCAAAGTACGCTTTTTTTTCTTAATCCAATACAATTTTGATGTAAGTCATACAAATAAAGCCCAAGAACAATGCACAGGCAGACTTTTCTGTTTTTTTAAAACCATAAGTCTCTGGCAAAATCTCATTTACGACCACAAACAACAAAGTACCCCCGGCCATGGCCATGCCAAGCGGAACAATTTTTTCGCTCATACCCATGGTTACCAAACCAAGCGCCGCCCCCAAAGGCTGTACCAACCCGATTGCAGCCGCAGTCAAGGCAGCTTTGAGACGCGAACATTTAGCTGCCACTAACGAAATGGCAATGGTTAAACCTTCAGGAATATTGTGCACCGCGATTCCTAAAACCAAACTATTGGGGTTCATAAAATTTTCTGCACTATAAGCAACCCCAACCGCCAATCCTTCGGGGATTTTGTGAAGAGTAATGGCAATAATAAACAGCCACGCCGTTTTGAGGCTAAAGTGCATACCATGATGCCCCATATTATTATGCTCATGAGGTAATAGCTCATTAAGAACCCACACTAAAGCCACACCGGAAAACACAGCCCCGGTATACCACAATGCCGCCACTTGAATATTAGAATGGAATTTGATGATTTGGTTCATCGAAGGAGACAGCAAAGAGAAAAATGCCGCCGCCAACATTACCCCTGCTGCAATATTAAGCAAGAAGTTTATATTTTCTTGAGAATAGCGCTTTTTCAAAAATATCATAAAACCGCCCACACCGGTAATCAGTCCGGCAACGGTTGCAGCAATCATTCCTTGAGTAAAAATTGTTTCCATTTATCATCCCTCACAAATATAATCTGGGCTAATAATAAGCCGATAAATTTTATTATCAACACTAATTCTGCCAAATTTTGCAGTTTCAACAAAAAAAACGCCGGATTTATTATCCGACGTTTTAATCTTTAAGCATTAATGTTTGCTCAAATCATAGCGATACAAATAAAAATCGTCTTTTTCAAGAGATTTGGCAAAATTCCCCATAAACTCATTCATCCAATCAGTTTGAGGCCACTCCGAAACAAACTGTACCACAAAAAAACCATGACGCATTAAAATTGGATAATCAAATGTTGCTGATGGATGTTTCACATACACTTCCAACCAAAAATTTTCATGAAAGCGTACCACTGTATTTTTATTCCAATCCAACCACCAAACCTGATGTTCAAAATCATCAACAAAATCACTTAAGGTCAAATACTTACGTCGGATTGCCATCAAAGTTGAAGCAATCGAACTATGTAAATCACAACAACACGGCATATCATCTATCGCGGCCATTTCCAAGTTGTTAAGTGATAACCGACAGTATTGCCCCAATTTTACACGCACCGAAACATCTGATATTCCCGGCAATAAATTAAGCATCTCCGCTAAAGAATATTTTTTAGCCGGCAAATTCGGCATTAAAAACATTTTGACCACTTTTTCCCATTCGCGACTTTTTTCCTCAATTTGCGATGCAATTTGTGGCGTCATTAAAACCGGAGCTTTTCTGTTACCGGCATTCTTAGCAAATACTAGCTCATTTTGCAATTCAGTTTTGATTCTACTAGAATCACTAGCTACTTCACGTTTATGAGTTTTCCGTTTCATAATAAAAAATTTTTAATTAAAACAATAATATGATATTTTGTTAAAAGGTTTAGCATCAATATTTTAAAAGTCAACAAAAAAGCCTCCCGAAGGAGGCTTATGCGTTGTTAAGACGTTATTTTTATGATAAGCGCGATTGCAGCAAACCATTAACCACTGCGGGGTTAGCTTTGCCGCCGCTGGCCTTCATCACTTGACCGACAAACCAGCCCATCAAACCGGTTTTACCATTGCGATAAGCTTCCACATTGGCCGGATTATCAGCAATAATCTTGTCAATAATAGCCTCAATTGCGGCAGTATCAGTCACTTGTTTTAAGCCTTTTTCTTCCACGATTTTCTCAGGAGATTCGCCAGTTTCGGCCATCATTTCAAAGACATCTTTAGCGGTTTTGCCATTGATGACACCTTTAGTGATTAAATCCACCAATTTTCCGAGATTTTCGGCACTAATCGGACTTTCATGAATGCTTAGACCGTCTTTGTTAAGCAATGCAAAGAAATCTCCCATCATCCAGTTCGCCACCTTTTTGGCATCGTGACCGGCCGCAGCCTTTTCAAAAAACTCTGCTACCTCGCGGTTTTCGCACAAGACCATAGCGTCATAAGCCGTAATGCCGAGTTCGTTAATAAAGCGAGCTTTTTTCGCATCGGGGAGTTCGACCATTTCTTTTTTGATGTTGTCGATATATTCATCAGTGAGCACCAAGGGCAACAAATCCGGCTCAGGAAAATAGCGATAATCATGAGCGAATTCTTTCTTGCGCATAAGCTTAGAAGTTCCGCTTGCCGGATCAAACTGACGGGTTTCCTGTTCGATTGTTCCGCCGTTTTCATAAACTTCGACATGACGCTTGGCCTCACTTTCAATCGCCTGCATCACAAAACGCACCGAGTTGACGTTTTTCATCTCACTACGCGGACGGAAAGAAGTTTCGCCCACTTTGCGAACCGATACATTGACATCGCAGCGCATTGAACCTTCGTCCATATTGCCATCACAGGTGCCGAGATAGCGCACAATGGAGCGCAGTTTGCGTAAGAACTCACCGGCTTCTTCGGGAGAACGAAAATCTGCCTTGGTCACAATTTCCATCAAACCGACACCGGCCCGATTCAAATCCACAAACGTCATGCTCGGGTCCAAATCGTGAATAGATTTTCCGGCATCTTGCTCAATATGAATCCGCTCAATTCCGATAGTACGGCGAGAACCATCTTCGGTTTCCACTTCCAAACTACCCTCACCTACCAAAGGATACTGAAATTGCGTAATCTGATACCCCTGCGGCAAATCGGCATAGAAATAGTTTTTGCGGGAAAATTCGGAATATTTATTGATTTTAGCGTTCAAACCCAAACCGGTTTTAATAGCTTGGCGCACACATTCCTCGTTTAAGGTTGGGAGCATACCGGGCATTCCGGCATCAATAAATGATACATTATGATTGGGCTCAGTGCCATATTCGGTTGAAGCCCCGCTAAACATTTTCGAGTTAGACACAATCTGGCAGTGAATTTCCAAACCGCAGATAACTTCCCATTTGTTTTTTTCGGTTTCAATAATCATTGCGGTCATCTTACATCACTCCCTCAAACTTAGCATCTTCCTCTAAGGCTGATGCCACCTTAAATACATCACCTTCATCAAAAGCTTTGCCGATAACCTGCAAGCCCAAAGGCAAACCATCTGAGGTCAGGCCTATTGGCAAGCTCAGAGCGGGCAATCCGGCCAAGCTGATAGAAACCGTAAATACATCGTTGAGCCACATGGTAATCGGATTTTCCTGCATTGATTTATCACCAATGGGGAAAGCCGGTGTTGGTGCTGTCGGTGTCAAGATAAGGTCGCATTTTTCAAAAGCGGCTTGGAAATCTTCCACAATTCTGCGGCGCACTCTTTGTGCTTTGAGATAGTAAGCATCATAATAACCGGCCGAAAGCACATAAGTCCCAATCATAATCCGGCGTTTTACTTCCTTGCCAAAACCTTCGCTACGGGTGTTGATATAAAGGTTATCAAGATGTTCACCGTTGACCCGCAAACCATAGCGAATACCGTCATAGCGCGCCAAGTTCGCCGACGCCTCGGCCGGAGCAATAATGTAGTAAGTCGGCAAAGCATATTTGGTGTGCGGCAAAGAAATGTCGACAATTTCCGCACCGCGAGCCTTGAGCATGGCAATAGCTTCGTCCCAATATTTTTCCACTTCTTTGTTGAGACCTTCCACACGATACTCTTTAGGAATACCGATACGCATACCTTTAATGTTCTGCCCCAAGAATTTTTCAAAATCAGGAACCTCAACCCGAGCCGAGGTAGAATCTTTATCATCATGACCGGACATGGTTTTGAGCAAGATTGCACAGTCGCGAACATCTTTACCAATCGGGCCGGCTTGGTCCAAAGAAGAAGCAAAAGCAACAATACCATAACGGGAACAACGTCCGTAAGTCGGTTTAATTCCGGTCACCCCGCAAAAAGCCGAAGGCTGACGAATAGAACCGCCCGTATCAGTTGCCGTGGCACCGGCACACATTTGTGCGGCCACTGCCGCCGCCGAACCGCCGGAAGAACCACCGGGGACTAAATCGATATTAGAGTTTTTAGCCTTCCACGGATTAACCACCGGATCGTAATAGCTGGTTTCGTTACTTCCTCCCATTGCAAACTCGTCCATATTGAGCTTGCCGAGCACACTGATACCGGCATCAAGCAGCTTTTGAGTTATGGTTGACTCATATTGCGGAACAAAACCGTCCAAAATATGCGAACAAGCCGTAGTACGGATACCTTTGGTACAAAACAGGTCTTTAATCCCCATCGGAATACCTTCCAAAGCTCCGGGAGTATTATCGGCATATTTTTTATCAGAGATTTCAGCTTGATTGAGAGCCACCTCCGGTGTTTCGAGCACATAAGCATTGGTATATTTGTTTTTTTCCATTTGGCTGATATAATCTTTGGTCAGCTCCACTGCCGAAAATTCTTTTTTCTTAAGCCCGTCAAGAGCCTGCGCAATAGTCAGTTTAGTTAAATCTGTCATCTTCAATCTCTCTTATTCAATCACTTTTGGAACCGCAAAATAACCATATTCTTGCAGAGGAGCATTAGCCAATATCGCCTCCGGTTGGTTTCCTTCCGTTACCACATCTTTGCGCATGGTTAAGTTGGTTTGGTTGACAGAAACCAGCGGCTCCACCCCATCCGTATCCACTTCGTTAAGTTCCTCGACCCAAGTCAAGATTTTGTTAAATTCATCTTTTGTATCTTCAATTTTATCATCGTCAACTTTCAAACGCGATAAAAAAGCAATTTTTCTAACTGTATCTGCATCAATAGCCATTTTTCATTCCTGTCATATTAAGTTTTTTTCTAAAATAAAACGATTCCCGATTAAATCAACTTTGCTCTTTGGGTTATCTACATCACAATCTCAAACGGCAGCAACACTGCATCATATTGCAACCGATGCAGAAGCTGCAGTTTTTGCCAAGGCAAACCGCTGTTTTGCAAAATTTTGCCGGCAGATATTTGCGGCGTTCCGTTGATTAATTCGTTAATTTTTTCGGATAAAGTTTTCGGACGTGGAAATTCGGCAATTTTATATTTTTGTCCTTTAGGCAGTTTAGCCAGTTCGCGAACCTTATAAAATGCCGTGTTCAAACCACCGATTTCATCAACCAGCTTAAATTTAGCTGCCGCAGTACCTTGCCAAATTCGTCCGCGCGCCAATTTATCGAGTTCTTTATCAGAAATTTTGCGTGCTTTTTCCACTTGCGAGGTAAAATCGCGATACACATTGTCCAAAGAGCGATTAAAGGCCGCTTTTTCGGAAGGACTGAATTTGCGATTACCGCTCAAAATACCGGAGTTTTTACCAAATTGGAGTTCGGCCCAGTGAACATTGATTTTTTTCCACAAATTTTCCAATACAAGTTTGCCGCCCAAAACACCGATAGACCCGGTAACACTCAGCGGTTCGGCCAAAATATAATCACCGGCCAGAGCCACAAAATATCCGCCTGAGGCCGCATAATCACCCATAGACACCACTACCGGAACATCTTTTTTCTTTTTGAGAGTGTTAATAGCATTCCAAATTTCGGCCGAAGCGGTGTAACTGCCGCCCGGAGAATTAATCCGCAACACCACCCCCTTCAAATTCGGCAGTTTGGCAATTTCCTTGAGTTGCTTGACCGTCTGGCGAGAAGACACCACACCTTGTTGCCACATATCTTGTCCGGCCTCACCCTCGACAATTTCTCCCTCCAAGACCAAGAAAGCAATGGTTGGCACCTTTCCCTGATTATCACTCAAAAGGTTCAAATAAGAGTGAATGGGATAAAACTCTGCCCCTTTATTTCTGGCTTTGAGTTCATCGTTAAATTCGTTCTTAAAAGCAACAATATCGACTAACTTATTATTCAGTCCGTCTTCAGCCCGAATTGGCGCCCGATTAATCAGCTCAATCAATTCTTTGGGTTGCATTTTGCGGTCTTTACTCACATCACTGACAAACTGCAAGAAAATGGTGCCGCCGAGCTTGGTCATTTCACTTTTATATTGAGGAGAGAGTTTGTTATCAATCAAGCTGGCCATAGCGTTTTTATATTCGTGACGTGCATAGAACTCGGGAGTAATACCGATTTTATTTAAAGTGTCGCGCAAAAACGGCACTTCAATATTAATTCCGGTAATTCCGATTTCGGTATTGGGCTGCATCCAAATCTCATCAAAAGCCGCAGCTAAGTAATATTCTGAAGTTCCGCCGCCAAGCACACCCATTCCGGTTGAATAGATATAAGCTTTTTTACCCTGAGAACGAAAATATTTGATAGTATCGCGCAGTTCCTCAATTTGTGCCAAACCTAAAGAAGATACATTAATTTCACCGGCTATTGCCTTCACACGATTGTCAGTAGCCGCCACATTAATAGCTTTTATCAACTCATAAAAAGTCATTGAAGGAGTATCCGAAAACCCATAGAGCCACTCATCGCCTTTACGCTCGGCAATCGGTTCGTCAAAATTAACGGTTAAAATAGCCTTGGCTGGCATAGGCTCAGCCAATTGTGTTTCTTTGCCGAGCACACCGATAAGCGCAATGAGGAGCAAAATAAAGATAACCCCAAAGATAGCCAAAGCAAACAACAATGCTCTGGTAACGATACGCAGATTTAGCATTTTGCGAAGATTTTTCGGAGCCTTAGGGAAAGGAGAAGTCAGATTAACCATTGCACACTCGATTTCTAAAAAAACACATTTTAAACAATGGATTTAATATATAATTTTCACCCAAAAACTCAAGATTTTTTTTTGCATACAAGCACAAAAAAGCGGCTAAAAGCCGCTTTAAGAAGAAGTTGATAAATTTTAGTAGCGCTGCCGCTCTTGTAAATATTGGTAAGATTGTTCTCTTACTTGCAAAGCCTGAGCGGAAGAATTCGTCGGCTTAGAAGATTGGTTATAAACATTTCGGAATGCCGCCAAAGCTTTTTCAAAAAGCATAGCATCCGGATTTGAACTTTGACGCTGTTCCCGCTCTTGACGAGTTTGCGAGATAATATCGCGTGTATAGACTTTTTCGGTAGCAAAACCGGTAATTTTGGTCATATAGCTGTTAATTTTTTCCGGAGTAAGAGCATTGACCAGATTATCGGTCAGGATAGGAGAAGCCGAAATTTCCATACCGCGGGTAAAGATATTGCGTTCAAAAAACTCCCGACTTTCGCGGCGCTGACGATTTTTATCCAACACAGCGTCGATATAAACAATTTCCACCACATACTTGCGAAAGTTTTCATTAGCCAGAACCCGCAAACTACGCGGCGTTGCCTCCGGTTGTTCGGCCGCTTTCATAATCGCCAAAAAGCGCAGCTTTTTCACGTCTTTAATCCGCGAACCGTTATTGCGATACTGGTTAGTTTCGTCGATTAGTTTTTGATATTCATTGTAAAGCTCAGTTTTCATTCCCCCACACTCCGCTTTACTTCAAATTTTCCTTAGAATATCACAAAAATAGTCCCATTTCCAGTACTTTTTTTGAGGTAAGATGCATTTTTTAAGAAAATTTACCTTATATGCCCACAAAACCCCTCAACTAAATTGTAGTCGAGAGATGACATAACATTATGCTTAAAAACAAAGCGACCACAATCCTAGCGTACAAAGAAATAAAATAACTCAACCTTTGGCACAAAAAAAGTTCGGAGTTTGAGGTTAGTAGAGTGATTTATAGGGGAGATGACAATCCTAGCGTACAAAGAAATAAAATAACTCAACCTTTGGCACGAAAAAAGTTCAAGATTTGCGGCTTATAACGTGAAAAACAAAGCGGTCAAAATCCTAGCGTATATAGAAATACGTGGATTTTGACCGTTCTGCAGTTTTTCGCGCTAGAAGCCCAAAACAATCTTTAAACTCTGGCACCCCTTAAAGTTCGGAGAATGAGTCGTATAGAGTAATTTCTAGGAGCGAAACAAACCCTAGCGTAGATAGACCTACGTGGGTTTGTTGAGTTCTCCGTAAAATTGCTCTAGACGACCATTATACGAGCTTTAAGAGAGCTTTAAGTTACCAAACCCTCACAAACTTCCCCACCTCAATCGGCGGCAAAAAGGAGCTGACCCGCCCCACAATGAAAGATACGCGGTCAACCCGAGCTAAAGACGGACCCTTGTGACAAGCCAAAATCATGGCATCAATTTTTTCTTCTTCGCCGGACATCAAAATTTCTACACTGCCATCGGGCGCATTGCGCACCCAACCGGAGATTCCCCCAATCGCCTCTGCAGTCTTAATCGCCCAGTAGCGAAAACCAATCCCCTGCACGCGTCCCTGAATTTTGATGTAGACTTCTTTATCCATTTTGTTTTAAGAACTTCTCAATTTCGACCAGCTCTTGACGCACTTCGGCACGCCGCTTTTCGGCTTCTTCTTCCACGCCCCAGTTTTCGGCCTGCCAAAGTTCTTCAAGATACGCCGCCTCAAAAGCCTGCTTGGCATTAATCCGCCCTTTGACCAAGGCCGCCGCCAACAAAACAGATTTCATATTTAAGGCCGCCACATAAAAAGCCGCCAATTCTCTATCGGATAATTTTTCCAAAAACACCTTCAAACGATAACCGGAAGTTTTTTCCTGCTCGGGCACGTCCAAACTTTGCGTCCGGATAAATTTGGTATTGATTTCTTCATTGGCCCATTCGAGCAACGGCCCCCAAATTTTTTCTTGTCTTTTGAGCAAATCTTCATTTTGACCCCAAAACAACATCATATCCGTCAAAGAAAAGCGCACCAAACGGTCAATCACTTCTTCACGGTCTTTGCCAATTTCTTTGGCAGTTTTTTCCAAGTACAAGTTCATAATTTGTTTTTCACCTCTATTGCTTAAAAATATTGATAATATTTTTGGCCGTATTTTTCAAATCTTTGATACTGTTATCAATTTGTTTTTCGGCATCTTGATAAGCACCCTGAGTGGTTGCCGCCACTCCGCTCGGAGCCGGAAAACGGTTTTGATAAGAAGTACCTTTGAGCGCGGTATAACAAGGCGAACTATCTACCTGCAACAACTGCGACCCCAGATAAGATGTTCCGCCCGTTGCCGCCACCCCGATAATAGCCTTGGCCGTAGAAGAATTGTCCAACGCCAGCTTCGGTGAGGTCAATGTTCCCTGCACCTTGATAAACGAGGCAATGGCCTGTACTACGTTCAAATCCGTAATATTGGGCTTAATGCTGAAATCAATTTTATCATTAAGCAAATTGATGTGACCATCACCAACCACGGTCATTTGTTTAGAGCTAATAGCAATACCTTTGGGGAAATTTGCTTTTCCGCCCTTAATATCACTGCGCACCACCGCACAGTTCAAATCTATTTGTTTGGCCGCAGTCCGTTTTACTTGCAAGACATCAAGCAATTGATTGATAAAATTACTGGTCAAGAACTTGAGCTTACCGGTTTGAACAACCGACTTGTTCAAAATTGCAATCACCTGCCCGCTCAAATCATTAACCAACTGGCGCGCGGTTGCCCCTTGCCCGACCAGATTAATGTCAAGGTCAATATTGCCACCGGACGTAATACCGAAATCATCGGCTCCGGCCACCTGAAACTCTTGGTGCAATTGTTGCAACAACAAGTTTTTGCCGGTCATTTTAAGGCTCAGCTCTTGGGCTTTGGCATTCAACCCCAAAATTGCATCAATCACGCCGCCGCCAAAACCAAGCTTGAGCGGGTTAACCTTGAGCACACCATTGTTAAGCGAGGCCGTTAAGTTCACGTTATTTGCCTGCATTCCGGCATCAATAATCAATGTTCCGATAGCAAGCTTAACATCGGCATTAACCAAATTTAGCATTTCAAAGGGGATTTTAGTATCAGGCACCAACTCGCTCGCATAAGCTGCATCAATCAGCGAGGGCATTTGCCAAGCCATATTGCTGTTTTGGTTAAATGCGGTCAAATCAAACTTATCGCTGGTCAAATCTGCATTAATGTAAGGGATTTTTCCGGCAATATTAGCGCTCAGCTTACCGCGGATAAGGTTGTTTACCACATTAAGCGTGGAGATATCGGCAGTTACATTTTTCAAATCACCCGAAATTTGTGCAATCAAAGTAGTTTCCGGTGCATTAAAGTTTCCGGCCGGATTATAAATATTGGTATTAAGATTATAAGACAAATTGCTCAAAATATTGCTGAGCGTACCTTGAGTACTGACATCAACCCCATAAGCATTAACCGCCAGATTAATCGGATATGAAGATTGATTGTTCAAGAAATTATTCACCGAACCGGCAATAAGCGAACCCTTAATCTGTTGAGCATTCAACACAACATCAAACTTTAGATTAATCTCATCATCTAAGCTCGGCAAGGCCAAAGCAATGGAATTAATCTGCAATTCGGTCTTGTTGCCTTTGTCATCATACACCACCAACCCGTCATTAATGGTCACGCTTTTGGCGGCCAACCCCACCAAAGCCACACCGGCGGAGTTAACCTCTTTGACCTCTGCACTTGGAGTTGCAACTTCTGCCGCCGCTTGAGGTTGCGCCTCAGTGTTAGTCGGCAGTTTGAACACCCAGTTTTGCTCACCGTTAGCCGCCACTTCCAAAAAGATTTGCGGTTTGATAAGATTAATATTGCTGATTTCGATTTGCTTTTTCAAGAGTGGCAATAGCGAAAACTGCACTTCCAAACTTTCGATTTTCACCATTTGCGGATTTGCCGCCCACGGAGCATTTGCCAATTCGACATCTTCAATCACAATGGTCGGCGTGAGTGAAAGTCCGATGCTGGCATCACCATTAATTACCAACTCGCGCCCCAGCTCTTTTGAGGCCAACTCGGTCACATAACCTTTGTATTTGTTGAAATCAAACGTTTTGATAAAGATATACCCGCCGACAATTACCACCAACAGTAAAATCAGCACGAGTGAGAAAATCACTTTAAAAAATTTAGCCATTGTCTACTCCTTAAAAGAAATTCCGAGCTGGTTCAAACTTTGCCGAAAATGCTCCGGCAAAGGCGCTTTAATAATTTTTTTCTGATTATATAGTACGGATAAATCAATTTTGTATGCGTGCAGATGCAGTTTATCGGCCAGTTCGCTAAAACGCCGCCGCTCGGAGCCAAAATATTTGCCATCTCCTACAATCGGCGTGCCGAGATATTCCATATGCGCTCTGATTTGATGAGTTCGTCCGGTTAAAGGCGACGCCTCAAGCAAGGCAAATTTATCTCCCACTTCATCAATGATGTGATATTCGGTTATGGCTGGCTTTCCTCCATCGGAAACCATCACTTTTTCGCCCACTTTTTCAAGCGGAGCCTTAATTTCTCCGACAGATTTCTTCGGACAACCGCGCACCAAAGCCAAATAGGTTTTCGGCAGTTTATGCTCTCTAAAAGCTTTGGTTAAGACATCTGCCGTTTTGCGATTGCGCGCCAAAAGCAAAATCCCGCTGGTATCTTTATCGATTCGATGCACCAAGCGCGGCTTTTCTTCATTGCCAAACTTGAGAGCATCTAACAACTTGTCGATATGAAATGAGGTATTAGTTCCGCCCTGTACCGCGATTCCCGAGGGCTTGTTGAGAACAAGAATATTATCATCTTTGTAGATAACCAAAGACTTGGCAAAATCACTGTCTTTTTTAGATATTGCCGTTTCATTTTTAGTGGGCATTTCATCAAGATTAAGCGGAGGCACGCGCACTTCTTGTCCGGCTGTTAATTTAAGCGAAGTTCCGGCCCTTTTACCATCAACTTTAATTTGCTTGGTCCGCAACAATTTTTGCAAATGCCCGAGTGAAAGCTTGGGATAATACTTCATGAACCAGCGATTAAGCCGCATTCCGTCATCAATATCTTTAACTTTGATTAGTTCCACACCCGACATTTTTGCTCCTTTCCTAAACCTTGTAGAGTTTAGCGGAAGGATAAAAAAAATACAAGCCCATTAACATCAAAAAAAACCGTGAATTTTCATTCACGGTTTTTGTTTTTGCGCGCTTCTCGGGCCAACTTACGCCGTTCTCGACGCGAAAGTTTAGGCTCAAGAGCATCATTACGATTTAACGCACCTGGATTGGCCGCAATGCCATACTCATTTTTTAGTAGTTGCGCCAACTCCATGTCATCTGCATTTGCAAGCTTTACCAAGTCTTCAGCCACCGTTTTTAAGTCAAGCCGAACACCGCTGCAAGAAAATAAAATTTTCTGATTTTTATTCATACATATAATGATAGATTAATAATTAATTTTTAAAACTGCATATAATTCAATCAACTAAAAACACATTTTTCCGATTTTGATACCGATAAACAAAAACCCCACTCCCAAGAGCAAAGAACCGAGCAAATAAAGAAAAGCCTCAGCTAACTTGGCATTGGTCATTAGGTTTCCAAAATCGAGCATATAGGTAGAAAAGGTGGTAAAACCGCCGAGCATTCCGGTAATTACAAATGCCCGCACCTCCGGGCGCAAATTAGCTTTGTTGGCAAAATATTCAAAGGCAATTCCAATCAGCATTGCTCCCAGTAGGTTAACACTCATCACCGCCCAGTGGTTACCGATTTTCGCACACACCAAATGCCGCAAAATCGAGCCGATTCCGCCACCCAAAAACACACTTAAAACCGTTGTCATGATTCTTGTTCCTTATTATTTTGTTGTTTTTTGGCCCGTTGTTTTTCCGCCCGCAACCGATCAAAATAATCCACTCTTTTCTTAATTTCGCGTTCAAATCCCCTATCAACCGGATGATAAAGCTTAGCCCTGGCAATTCCGTCCGGAAAATAATTTGCTCCCGAAAAACCATCTTCACAATCGGGGTCATATTCATAACCAGCGTTATACCCCAAATCGCGCATCAGCTTGGTCGGCGCATTGAGAATATTTTTAGGCGGCATTAATGAGCCGGTACGTTTGGCCATATCGCGTGCCGCATACATAGCTTTGTATACCCCCACCGATTTTGGCGCCGTGGCTAAATATACCGTCAACTGCATAAGAGCTAAATCACCTTCAGGTGACCCCAAACGCTCATAGGTCTGCCAACAAGAAATTGCCTGCGTCACTGCGTTGGGATCAGCCATTGAGACATCTTCAATCGCAAAACGGGTTAAACGCCGAAAGATATATTTGGGGTCTTCTCCGGCTTCGAGCATACGCGCCACCCAATAGAGCGCCGCATCAACATCGGTTCCGCGCAAAGATTTATGAACGGCTGAAATCAGATTATAGTGGCCGTCCCGCCCTTTGTCATAGATTGGAGCGCGTGAGCGAATAATTTGCACAATGCTGTCTTTATTAAAAATTTCCCCCTGCTTGGCATAAGCCCACACCGATTCGGCCAAATTAAGAATATAGCGTCCGTCACCATCGGCCGTATCTTTCATAAACTGGCGGGCTTCATCATCAACCGGAAGTTTTTTACCCACTTCTCGCTCAGCCCGTTGTAATAGTTCTTCAAAATTATCCGCACTCAGCCGATTAAGGACAAACACTTGGCAACGAGAAAGCAACGCCGCATTGAGCTCAAAAGACGGATTTTCGGTGGTTGCACCCACCAAAATCACCGTACCATCTTCCACATAGGGCAAAAAACCATCTTGTTGCGATTTATTGAAACGATGGATTTCATCCACAAACAGCAACGTGCCTTTTCCTTGAGTGGCGCGCCGTTCTTGAGCATAAGTAAACACCCGCTTCAAATCGGCCACTCCGGAAAACACCGCCGAAATTTGTTCAAAATACAGATTAGTATGCTCGGCAATCAAACGAGCAATGGTAGTTTTACCGCATCCGGGCGGTCCCCACAGAATAAAGGAAGTGATTTTACCCGAAGCAATCATCCGCCCGAGAGGGGCATTTGGCCCCACGACCTGATCTTGGCCTACCACTTCGTCAAGTGACTTTGGGCGCAGACGATCAGCCAGCGGACGTTTGACCTGAGCTGAAAATAAGGTATCTTCTTCCATCATTCCTCTGATTATCGATTCGTTCAAAATTTGTTCTAATATAACAGAAAGAAAATATTTTTACAGCCCCAAAATCATCAAACAGAAAGGAATTCTCGCCGCATAAGTATCATCACCGTCCGCCGGATAGATGCGACATAATTTTAGCGCCCAAAGCCCGACGCTTTTTGGCAAATTCCCCAAACAGCTTATCCACCCCCAAATTTTCTTCGGTTTTGCGGAGCTTATCATAATAGCGCCCTTTAGGATTATGTTGTTTGTATAGTTCATACAAATTGGCCGCTTCGGGCACCACATCTTGATAATCCATAAAAGCATCATACATCTGACGCCGCGATTTAGCCTTAGTCAAAGCATTAGCAAAGGCATACACATTCAAATCTTGAGCATAGCGGCTCACAACATTTTCACAAACCCCCGCTTCTTCCAACCAGCCGTATTTGGGCTCACCCCACTTTTGCTGTATTAACTGTTCCAATGGCTCGTTGGAATTTTTATAAGTATGATATTCATCGCGGCTCAACATATTATTTTTAACCGTTTCAAACGTAAATTTGGCCACCTTTTCCAGACTAAATCGACCATTTTCTTTGCCAAACTCCATTCGTCCTCTTCGCCCCAAAGAGCTCAACTGGTCCACCACTTTCATCAGCGGCCGAATATAATTATAATCTGCCAAACTTTTATTTCCGCGTCCAAAATACATCCGCATAGCCGCATGTTTAATCAGAGTTTCGCGCATTTTCTGAAATTCGCTCTCGGTTCTCACTCTCAAAAGCATCATCGTCGCCCCAAACAGCTCCGCCTGAGTTTCACTCATATAGCTCAGATACTCTTGCTCATTGTTATATATCTGCATTGCCGACTGCCGAGCTTTTCCGGTAGAATTATTAGCTCTTTTAGCCCAAACATTCAAAAATTTCTGATTAAATTCATCAAATTTAAGTTTGTGCTGTAACACATGGCTCATCTCATGATAAAAGTTCTGTACCGAAAGAGCCTCCGACACTCCGGCCGAATATAGCATCAACACATCATTGTCACGATACAAACAATACCCACTGGCAAACTTACCCATATTTAAAATTTCCGGCGTATAAGTAGTACCCCGCAACCACGCCGCCGGACTATCACTTTTATCAAGTCCGACATTCTTCATAAATTGCGGAGCATAAGTCCCAAGGCGACTGGCAATTTTGCTAATTAAAGCCCCGTTATGAACCCGTCTGTTCAAACCACTTTTTCTCGCATCAACACCATGATTATACAAATATGCCACACAATTAATACCCGACTTATGCATTAATTTTTCAAGCTCACAGCAATCCGGCTCAACAAAATCCTCCACTTCGCGCAAAAAAGCAGGCTCCGCACAAAACGGATAAGCCCCACCGCGAATATATTCGGCAATATTGTGTAAGACATCTTCTCGGGTTTCGTTCCAAAACATCGCTTTTCCCCTCAGATTTTTCTAAAATCATACCATAGCCGGCTTATGTTGTCAATATTTTGTCTAAATATCATCCGGATTGTTGACCACATATTTCTTATCGAGCTCCAAGGGCTGAGGTTCGTGCTCACTCTCCTCACCAATTTGTTCCTCAACTGTAGTCTGCTCCAAACTCATCTTCTGCTCATCGACTGGCGATAAATCATCCTTGCCCTCATTTTGCGGCAGTTCAAAAGATTTTTCAGTCATCCACCAATCATCCGAATTTTCATTCATCAGCTCTTGTAGCTTCTCGGTCTCAAACTTGACCTTCCGACTACTCCATTTCGACGTAATTTCTTCTGTCAGCACACTGGTCTTATCGGGAATTTGCGCCTTAAATTCTTCAGCTTTTTCAAAAGCTTTAGCAATAAAGGCATCAACATCTTCACCCTTATCAATCTTAATCCCCGAGTTTTTCAACACCTCAATCAGCAACGGCGGATTCAAATCCTGCGGATTGCGTTTTCTCCAAGTTTCCAATGCCACAAAACACTTAGGCTTGAGTGCCGATTTTTCAATCATATTCGGATTGTTTAAGAAAAACTCCGCCTGCGCCCTAATCGGCCGATGATAAAACCCTTCTGCCAACAACAAACTATCCCCACGCCTGAATTGTTCGTCCTCGCGATGATTATTCAGCGCCTTAGCAATCCGCCGATAATAACTTCCGTCGCTCAGCCCGTGCCGCAAGTTCAAAATTCCCCGATTTCCGACTTTAGGAATCTGCACCGACTTAGTTGCCAAGCCGGACAATTTCTCCAATTCCTTACTCAAATTCTTATTATTTGCCGCGGTCATCAACTTAAACGTAGCCGCCGAAATAATCTTTTCCAACCGCTCCGCCCCATACAACTCTTGCACCGATTGCAAACTATTTGAAATCAGCAAGAAAGAAATCTTAGCTTCCAAACCGCCTTTTAAACCATCGTCAAGCGCACTATATTTTGGCAACTTTGCCAAATCATCCATCACCACCAATAACGGGAATTCGCCCGCACTACGGTGCACTACTAAAGCATCTTCAATCAGCATATCCATAAAAAAGCGGCTCATATAATCCTGATTATAGACATTGTAGATTGTTGACACTTGCCAGTTTCCATATTGGTTTTTCACCCCGCGAACATAGCGCAGATAAAAATCGCTCACCGCTGTTCGTTCGCGAATAATCTTGTTTCTAAACACGGTTAACGGTTTTAGTATCATCGGAAAAACAATATTTCGCTGTTGCTTTGACAGATAAAAAATTTGTCGCAATTCATGTTTGACCCGTTGCGGATAGCCAAACAAAGCCGCTTCTTCCAAAAGTTCCTCCAAAAACATTTTCCAGACATCATCGTCTTGATTACCGCCTTGAGCAATCAGAAAATATCTCTGGATTAAAAAATCGGCAAACATCGGCAGACACATTTCCCGTCCTTGCCATTCTTCAGGAATTCCGCCCCAACTTCCCACCGGCAGATAATTATCCCAGTTGAGTTTATTGGTTTTGGTCCAAGCGATAACCTTTTGGCTGACTTTTTCGGGCATCAATGCATAATAACTCAGGAGCAACTCGCGATCTTCCCGAAACACCGAACCTTTTTCCGAGATTTTGGTTAAGAAATAATCATTAGCCGTCGCTTGCTCCACCTTAGCGGTAAAAAATTGCAACAAACCGTCCAAAGCAATCAGGCTCAACCTATCCCAATAATTTTCTTCACCGTTATTATGGCTCAAGCCCAACAACGCCTTGGAAAGCACCCAAATATAGTGTTCACGCTTATTACCTCCGCGGGGCAAATTGCGCAAGGAGAGCGGGTTCCATCTTGGCCAATATTCTCCTTTTTCAGGATTATCACTCAAACGCCAATCAAAATAGAACACCGGCCCCAATTGTGCCCGATATCCGGAAGTATATTTGGCTAGAATACCACTGTCATCAGTAGCGGCAATACAAGCCTTGTCCGATTCCAAAATCGAAGGAATTGCCACTCCTGAGGTTTTACCCATACCGCTTTCCCCCAACGCCCAAACACTATACGTATTTGGCAGTTTGAGATTGCGGCTAAAGCAACGTCCCAAAAACATCAAAAAACCATCAAACAAGCCCATTTTCTGGATTTCATTTTCGGTTGCAAAATGTTGTTTGAGAGCAAAATGGAGTTTAGTAAAGTTATTAAACCTCCGCACCGCCAACCATAAGCCCCAAAGCATTAACGGCACAATCAAAAACGGAATAGCCATTCCCCAAGAGAACTTATCCTTCTGCCACGAATGCCATACCGCAACAATCCATTCTTGATATGCCTCCAGCAACTTGAGCGGATTGGTAGTCAAACTCCATATAAACCCTGCCACTCGGCTCAAACTTTTAGCCGATAAACCATATTGCACAATATGAGCCACCCCCAACAGCAAAGCCAGCCCCAGCACTATCAAAACTGCCCAGACCAACCATTTCAGTCCGCGGCCCAAAATTCGGCACTGCCGATTCTCTTTAAGATAATTAATGGTAGTAACCAATATGGTAAACAGATTTTTAATCACGCGACCGACCCCGCGCATCAATCATCCGCTCGGTTTGGGCTTTTTCTTTAGCTTTTTCTTTAGCTTGTGCCAAAGCTTTTTCCTCAGCGGCTTTTTGCATATGCTCGCGTTTACGTTCTTCTAACAAACGTTGTTTTTCGAGCTCTCGGTCATGTTCCGATTTGGCTCGATTTTGTTCTTGCTCGCGCTGTTGCTCCAGTTCAACCTCGCGACGTTGTTGTTCTTGCTCGCGTTGCCGCTCCAGTTCGACCTCGCGACGTTGCTGTTCTTGCTCGCGTTGCCGCTCCAGTTCGACCTCGCGACGTTGCTGTTCCGGCTCATCCTCGCGCCCTTTGTTCCGAAGAGCCGCTTGTTCTTTGTTTGCCCTTTGTTGCATCATTTTTTGGCGCTCAGCCTCTCGCTGATACAACAATTCCTGTTCCAAACGTCTCTCCCTCTCTTGAGATTCTCGCTCAGCCACCTGCTGTTGTTCTTCTTTTTCGGCTATTTGTCTTGCTGCCTTTTGTTGACGAATTTCTTGCTGATAAGCCTCCTGCAAAGATTGTTTTTGCTCCGTCTGAACCGACTGCTGCTCGGCCTCTTCCCGAGCCAAAGTTTGTCTTTCTTGGTTTTCTCTTTGTAGCGCCTCGTTTTCTTGCCGACGATTCTCCTCGCGCATTCTAACCGGTTCAGTTTCCCGCGACACTTGCATAGCCGCCCGATTGGCTTGTTCATACAAACGCGCTTGCTTTTCTTGCTCCATCTGCGCCAACATTTCTTTTTTGCGCGCTTCAATCGCCGCCCGCAGTTCGGCATTATGCGATTTCACTTCCGCCTCTCGTTCACCGCGAATATGTTCCAGCGCTTCCGTATCTTTAACCGGAGGCTTGGGAGCACCGCTCCGAAAAACCTTTTTACCCACCTTCAAAATTTGTTCAATACTAATACCTTTGTGCTTGGTAGTATCAATCACCCCAAACTGTCCGCGCCCAAAAAACAGGCCTTCCAAATCAATATTCAGCTTTTTGGCTTGCGGCTTTTTCGGAGCTAATAGTTTGGCCAATTCCTGAGCATTAGGCACTCGCCCCAAAGCTTGAGCAATTTGCTCGGGCGTAATTTTGCATTCGCTCAGATCCAGACCAACAATATTCACTCCGGTAAAATCACACCCCGTAAAATCCACTCCGCGCAGACTTACTTTAGATAAATCAATTTTTGATAAATCCAGCAAAGTCAGATTGATACGAGCTAAGTTTAGTTTATGAGGATAATATTTTGCTAAATATTCAATTAAGGCTTGAAGTTCTTCAATCCCGAGTTCATCAATGGTAATATCGAGCAGCAGTGTCCCTTCGATATCGGCCTCATTTAGTTTCACCCCACTCAGATTCGCGCCGGTAAAATTAGCATTTTTGAGCACCGTTCCGGACAATATAGCCCCGGTCAAATCCGCCCCGGAGAGATTGGCTTCCGTCAAATTAGCCCCCGAAAAATCCACCCCTTTGAGGTTACATCCCGAAAAATCCACCCCGGTTAAATTAGCGACCGAGAAACTGGCATTTTCAAGATTCTCGCCGACAAACTTTCCGCCTTCAAGATTTTTGCCGCTAAATTCAATAGTTCCGATTGTACTTCCGCCCAAAACCGATTGTCCGGCCACGGCCGACCAGCTCACGGTTCCGCCATCATCATCGGGTTTAGGACGAGGTTTAGCAGATTTATCCTCAGTCGCCAAGTGGTCCTCAGTTTCCCTAACCGGCGCATCAGATTGCTCGCGTGAATGTTTCAACTTCTCACGCATGGCTTGCAATCCAAAATCTGTCGTATCTTGCTCACTCATCCTTTTACTTTGCAACCGACATTAACACTTTTGGTTATGATAACTCATGTTTTCAGATTTTACAAACAAATTATTAGCGCAAAATGCAGCCAAAGCGGTCATTTTTGAGCCTTTCGCACAAATTTGCCCACCCACCGTCAGCCGATTCCACAATCAACCGATACCACACTTGTCCGTTGACCTCGGCGCGCTCGATTTTTGGGCTTTTATTTTGGAGCTCCGGATAAAGCTGACGCAGCATTTTCCATTCCAAATCCGCATTTTCCTTTTGCAAATAAGCTCCCAGTTGCAAAACCTTGCGTTGATTATAATCGGCTACCGTAGCACTCACCGCGGCGGACTCTGCTTTAGCGGCAACCGTTTGAGTCTTTTCTTTTTGCATTGCCGGCACTTTCCCGTTCAAAGCATGGGGATCATCAAATTTTTTGCCATCATCGACCAAATTTTCGAGCCAATTTTCACCCTTGGCCCAATCTTTATCGGACACATTCCATTTTTTAGCCTCTTTTTTGGGTGAATTAGAAAGCATATTCACCAAATCCTGATTAAAAGCAATTTTCAGATTATCTTTAATAACTTTAATGTCTTGCTGGAGCAACAACGGGCTAAACGGCGAAAATCCGGTATAGAAATACAAAGAACGCAAAGCCACGGCCCGTTCTGCCAAAATTTGGCTTTCTTGCATTTCACTTTCCAACAGTTTGTTTTTAAGATTCAGCACCTCGAGCTTGTCCTTATAGCTACCGCGAAAACCTTTTTCTTTGGCTCTGATTTCTTGTTTTTGCTTGGCAATCCGCTCCCGCACGATTGACAAATCAAGTGAAGTCAGGTTCACCAAATTATAAGCCAGCTCGACTTGGGCAAAGATAGCCGTGCCTAAATCCTGATACACCACTTCCCGATAAGCTTTTTTCCGATTCGCATTTTTCTCCTGCCGATAATCGAGCACCGAAATCAGCAAATCTTCCGCCACTTTCATTCCCCGACGCACCAATCCGTCCACATATAGCGGGTCTTTTATATCATATCCGTTAATTTGCAGATGCTCCACCTCCGGATAATTTTGCATTACCTTGTTTTGAATCACCTCAAAACTATTGTCATAGCCATCACTTTTAGCCCTGAGCAATTCTTTGCGATTTGCCGCCGCAGTTTGTTGAAAAGTCTTGAGATTAAAGTTGCTGTCAAAATCTTCCAGCTCATAAAAACGTTTTCCCTCAAGCTCAAGTTTCTGGTCGTCAGATTGGATAAGTTTGGCATATTGCGCCACATTGGCCAGCAAAGCGTTGCGCACCTGATTTTGTTCCAATACGGCCACTTCCAAACCTTTTTTATACTCAATATCGGCATCGCTAAGTTTGCCGTAGCGCTCCATTTTTTGTTTGAGATTATCAATAATTTTGAGTTCTTTTTTGGTTTCGCGGTCAATATCCTTAATTTTTTTCAAGGCAAAAAGAGCGTCTTCATGAGCTTTGATGGCAGCCAAGGCCAAATGTTGAGCCGAGTTGGCAAATATATAATCATCACGCGCTTCACAAACTGTTTCAAGTTCATATTCCGCCAAAATCACCGCAAAATCGAGCACACGTAAAGCATCATAAAGCTGGCTTTCTTGTCCTGCTTTCACGTTTAGCACACTGGTCATTAAATCGCGCGCCGAAACTTTCTGTTCCCCAAGATTAAGCCTATCCGCCATGGCTTTTCTGGTAGTATTGATATTATATTTAACCGCTCTGGCCATGGAAGTATAAACATCGACCCGTCCTTTCAGTTCCTCGGTTTGCGCCTCCACGATTTCATCTTGCGGATTCTCGCTCAAGGTCAACGACTTTTTATCACTGCTGCAACCAAACAGCACCACTGTCGCCACCAACACACCCCACACTTTTGCACCAGATAATCTCATTTTGTCCGCTCCCCGATAATTTCAGAACTGTAACAATATGTAACAAGAATTTAAAAGCTTTTTATCAAAAAAGATGGTATATGTAAACCAAAATATCACAACATTGATTTTATATGAGGTTAATCGAAAATGAACAACACGATTAAAGTAGCAGTTATCGGCGCCGGCATGATGGGCAAAAACCACCTGAAAACCTACAAAAACATTAAAGGTATAGACTTGGTTGGTGTCTATGACATTTTCCCCGATGCGGCCAAAGCTGCTGCCGAAACTTTTGGGATTAAAGCTTTTTCATCCATGGAAGAAGTTGCCAAGAACGTTGATGCGGTCAGCGTTGTTACCACTTCGGTTACTCATGCGGAAGTCGGAAGCTTTTTCCTCAACCGCGGCATTCACTGCCTGATTGAAAAACCCTTGGCCACCACCGAAGAAGAGTGCCAAATGTTGATTAAGGCCGCCAAAGATAATAATGTCACCTTGTTGGTCGGCCACATTGAACGCTTCAACCCGGCGGTTGAACAAATGGGCAAAATCTTGTCCGATACCTCCAAGATTCGCTCACTCACTGCCCAAAGAATGTCGGCAGCCAGCGGACGCATCACCGATGTTGACGTGGCAATGGATTTGATGATTCACGATATTGAAGTTATCCAATCTTTGGTTAAATCACCGGTAGTTAATGTGCAAGCCGCATCAGTCAAAACTCCCGACCACAAATCCGGCAAAGATTACATTACTGCACTCATTGAGTTTGCGAGCGGCGCCACTGCCAATTTGACTGCCAGCCGCATCACTCAAGCTCGAGTTCGCACCTTGTCTGTTACTACCGATACCAACTATATTGATATGGACTTCATCAACCAAAGCATCAATGTTCATACTCAAGGTCGTATGCCCTATGTCAACCAAGAAGAGATTCCAGAATGGATGCACTATGGCTTAAAAGGCAGCGTTGAACAATTGTTCATTCCGACCAACCAACCGCTCCAAGCCGAGCTCACTCACTTTATTAACTGCGTTAAAGGGTTAGAAACTCCGCGTATTAGTGGTGAAAATGCTCTCGATGCTCTGCGGGTGATTTGGAAAGTTCAGGAGAAACTCGGTTTTTTTAGCCAAGACAATACAACCGCAAACAACGTTGCAAGCGCTGCCGCAGCTTAGTTCCGATGCCTCGCTACAAGATTACGGTTGAATATGATGGGACCAACCTGTTGGGCTGGCAACGTCAGTTAGATGGTCCTTCTGCACAAGAGCATTTAGAAAATGCTCTTTTTGCATTTACTCACCAAACCACCGAAATTTGCGCCGCCGGACGCACCGATGCCGGCGTCCACGCTTTAGCCCAAGTTGCTCATTTTGATACTGAGAAAGAATGGGACTTATATCGCCTGCGCGAGGCTTTCAACGCCAATTTGCGCAATGCGGATGCTCCGGTTGTGGTTTTGTCGGTTGAACCGGTGAGTTCCGATTTTCATGCCCGATTCTCTGCGGTCGGACGCGGCTATATTTATCGGATACTAAACCGCCCCACTCCCAGCCCTATTGCAAAAAATCGAGTTTGGTGGGTTCCTTATCAGCTAGATATTGAGGCCATGCGGCAAGGCGCGCAATATTTGCTTGGGCATCATGACTTCAGCTCGTTTAGAGCCGCCGCTTGTCAGGCCAAATCCCCCCTTAAAACCTTAGATAAGCTAGATATTGAGAAACACGGCGATGAAATTATTTTCACGGTTGAGGCTCGTTCCTTTTTGCACCACCAAGTCCGAAACATGGTCGGCACCTTAAAAATGGTCGGCAATGGTTTTATTCCACCGGAAGAAATTCAACATATTTTGGAGCAAAAAGACCGCAAAGTTGCCGGCCCCACCGCCCCGGCTTGCGGTTTATATTTAGCCAAGGTTATGTATTAAAAAAACTCCCTGCCCTAAGGCGAGGAGTTTTTTTAGATAAGTAATACGCTCAGAAAGCTAAGCAACACCTCACATTAAATACTCGGCATTTAAGACTACTATATGCACCGCCATAAACGTGCTCATTCCAAGCTTTACCCATCCCATACTCAGAGGAAGACCAAATGCTTATCTCCGCCGATAACCACTAAAGAACGGTTCACAATCTTATGATTGCTTACCATTAGTCTTACTTGATATATCGCTGGTAAAAACCCCTCTCCCGGTTTCACTCCGTTCTGAGAATAATTTGCACACCATTCAGCTGCCGGAAATTTCACATTATTATCCTTAGCATAAGCCATTAGCTGTTGAGTATTGACAAACCCGTCATTCAAATTGACAATACCAATCATACCATCTTGTTTTGCCCAAATTTTTTGGACCTGTTCAGGAGTAACAATCAAGCCTCGTTTCCCTTTTGGGCATCATTATCTGGGGTTCACCCAAGCCACCACAGCTTGCAAATTAGGATATGTTCTTGGATTAGGCGAAAACTTGGCCCCTTCAAAGGCATACCAGCCGACTTGCACATCACTATCAATCTCCGCCCCTGTGCTTTTAGGGTTAGCCACATCTGCAAACACTTCATCAACAATTGATACAATATCATCTTTAGATAATTGCAATACCTCAATAGTTGTCCGCATCCACGATTTAAGAAATTTTTTCTTATCCGCATCCATAATTCATACAAATTAATCGGTTAATAATTTTTGTTATATCCAACTCTTAGCAAAGTGAACACTTAGAGGCAATGAAAAAGCCTCAATAAAAATGAGATTAATCGCTCAATTTGCGAGTTTCATTTTTTCTTGAAACTTAAGGACTGTCAGGAAACTCGATAATTGAGATGAGTAGAAGCGAAAATAGAAAAGACGAAAATCCTAGTGTACATAGTAGTACATGGATTTTCGGCTCTTTCTGATTTTTGCGATTAATCGCTCAATTTGCGAGTTTCCAAAGCACGGCGTAATTTATAAGGCAACTCCACTACCTTTTTTCCGTTCCCTCCATACTCTGGGTGAGCGGCCACAAAATCGGCCCAAGCTTGCTTGGATAGTTTGTGAGGACTTTTGAGTTCTTGGACAATCCATAGTTGCTTTTGAAATTTAAAAATCTCACAATCAGAAAGTGTACGTCCGGAAAAATCCGACTGGTGCAAGGCTTCCCAAAGTCGCTCAACCTCTTCCATACCGGGAGGGTAGATTTTTCCGCTTATTTTTTTAAGCAGACTGCTCAGCACTCGCAAACCGATTTCCTCATGCAAAGATAACAAAGAAGCAGGCGAAAGCGAAGCCCCGACATCACCCCAAAACTTGACTTCTTGGTGAACAAAGCTATCGGTTTGCTTTTCCAGATAGTCGCGCACTCGCGCCATTTCCATTGCGGTGTTACACAAGCGCTCCCGGCTCAAACCAATATTTGCTTCCAACTCCGGCAAGAGTTTACGAATTTTCACCCGCAGAAAATCCTCACAATCATTGGAAGCATCTTCCACCCAAGCGATATTTTGTTTTTGCAAATATGATTTTAAGTCTTCCGGATTAATCTGGAGCAAAGGCCGCGCAATATAGAGATTTTTCCATTTAACCAGTGGCGCCATCGCCGACAAACCATCCACCCCGCTACCTCGTTGTAAGCGCATTAAAAAGGTTTCGGCTTGGTCACGCTTGTGGTGCGCAATCAGCAAAGCCGAGGCTCCGTTTTGCATACACCAATCATACATCAGACCATAGCGAGCCACCCGCGCCGCATTTTCAATCCCCCGAGATGGCTTGTCGCCTTGCCAATATAAAATCTGGTGTTTGATACCATGAGTTTTCATAAGTTGCGCCACATACTGCGCCTCATCTTCGGCCTCAGGGCGCAAGCCATGCTGCACGGTCAACGCCGTAAAATTTCGATTATGTTTAGCGCACCATTTGGTGAGCAAAAACACCAAAGCTAACGAGTCTGCCCCACCGGACACCCCGACGGCCCAATCTCCGGTCACCTCGGATTTATTATCCAGCCAAGCCCAAAAATTGTTAAGCTCCACCTGCCAAGCCGAATTCATTTTAATTACTTGCACCCCAATTTTTTGGCTTCACTGGCCGCCCGATCCAAAATCGCCTTATCTGCTTTGGGGAACTCGGTTTTCATACTGTTAAAAGCTTGACAAGCCTCCGTATTTTTCTTCAAATTTTGCATGGACATACCAAGCTTAAGCAAGCTATCCGGACCTTTGGAGCCATCTTTATATTTTTCAATCACTTTCGCAAAAGCCACTGCTGCTTTCTGATAATTTTTCTGCCCATAGAAGACCTCACCCAACCAATATTGAGCATTTCCGGCCAACTTATCATCAGGAGCCTTTTTCAAAATATCATTAAAGCGTTGCTCTGCCACTTCAAAATCACTAATTTTAACGGCGGCAATACCTTCATCATAAATCTGCTGTACGGACTTAGTTTTCACCGGAGCCAAATCATCACCTTTAGCAATACTGTCTCCCGTTACAGACTTGGGCGCTCCGACTGCCACCGGAGCCTTAAATTTTTCTTGGTTCAGCGAGAGCGAAGCCGGCGGAGTAGTGCCGTCAACTGGTTTTCCCTCAATCATCTTGATACGCACATCAACGTCTTTATTAATCAAATCAATTTTATTTTCGAGTTGTTTGATTTTGTAATTAGTTTCATCAACTTGACCGCTAATCTGGCGCAATTTCTCATCAAATTCACCGATTTTGACTGCGATATCTGCGGCCGAACGAGGATTGGAAATTCCGTCATTTTGCTCCCGATACATTTGTCGTTGCAAAATTTCCAATTCCTGACGAATAGCCTCAATTTCGTTCATAACCGGCTCCGAGGCATTATATTGTTGAGCCCGAGCCGAAACACTACTGCTTAAAATTGCCGCACAAACAAAAGTCAAATATTTATGGTTCATAGTTTTACCTTTTCTGCGATAATCAACATAACTTTTCACGCGCCGTAAAGCAAATTTATACTAGCCCAAATGTTATGCAAGCACAAGCACAAACTTTTACCTGCCCACATCTCCGGCATCAAAAAAGGCGCTCCCAAAGGAACGCCTTAATTTGAAATAACATACCTAAGTAAATTATTTAACGCTGCTGATAACAGTTACAGCGCGACGGTTTTGAGCCCAAGCTTCTTCATTGTTGCCCAAAACGAAGGGTTTTTCTTTACCATAAGAAATGATAGAGATTCTGTTGGCATCAATACCTTGAGAAACCATGTACTGTTTTACAGCATTAGCACGGCGTTCACCCAATGCCAAGTTGTATTCTCTGGTACCTCTTTCATCGCAGTAACCTTGAACAACAACATCTACATTGTCGTGTTTTTTGAGCCATTTAACTTGAGTTTCAACAACTTCGGTTGCATCCATAGACAAAGCCGAGCTGTCAAAAGCAAAGAAAACGTTTGCTTCAGCATTTTCCATAAAGTCTCTTGCTTCTCTGGATTCGCATTCGCTGCCGCCGAACAAACCGCCGTCAGAACCGAAAGAAGAACAACCGGACAAGAGAGCCATTGCGCAAAACAGACTTAAAAGTTTTTTCATTTTATTATCTCCATATGGGTTTATTATTGTTAATTGCTAAACAACTAATACAGCTCTAACTTAAGCAATAAAAATTAATTTTTCAACTACAAAAGCACAATCAATCTAAAAAAAATTAAAAAAAATGATTTTTTGTCGTCGCATCATAAATTTTTGCGACCGAATATCACCACATTTCATTTTTATAATCTAAAAAATCGATTCTTTAGTTTAAGATAATTCTTGCCATTGTCTGGAAATATTTTTATATTGTCAGCCAGCATCAAAATACATAATGAGGACAACGTCATGAAAACAAAAATCGCCTACCAAGGTGTTCCCGGAGCCTATTCCCACATAGCTTGCCACAATGTTTTTCCGGAGCAAGAATATATTTCTTGCGAAACCTTTGAAATGACGATGGATATGGTCCAAAAAAATCAAGCTGACTTCGCCATGATTCCGGTTGAAAACTCCAATGCCGGACGTGTTGCCGATGTACATTTTTTGTTACCCGATGCCGGCTTATACATAAACGGCGAATATTTTTTGCGCATTGAACACCAGCTTTTAGGGCTCAAAGGCAGCAAACTATCCGAAATCAACACCGCCTCCTCTCACCCTCAAGCTTTGGCTCAGTGCTCCAATTTCTTAAAACAACACAATATCAAAGCCATTGCCAGAATTGACACCGCCAAATCTTGCGAAGATGTCATCAAAAATAATGACAAGACCCAAGCCGCCATTGCCTCCAAGCTGGCTGCAGAGATTTATGACTTGGAGATTCTCCAATCCAACATTGAAAATGCTTCCAACAATACCACCCGTTTTCTGATTATGTCCACCCATAACATTGTTCCTGAAAATGATGGCCAAAAGTTCATTACATCTTTGGTATTCCACGTCAAAAGCATTCCCGCCGCTTTGTACAAAGCCTTAGGCGGTTTTGCGACCAACGGCATCAACATTACCAAGCTGGAAAGCTATCTGGTCGGCGGCAAGTTTGTCTCTGCAATGTTTTATGCCGAAATTGAGGCGCACCCTGACGAGATAGGCTATCAAAACGCGCTTGAAGAACTTCGTTTTTTTGCCGACACGGTAAAAATCATCGGCACCTATCCCGCGCACCCCTACCGTGATTTGTAAAATTAATCGCCAAATTTAAGAAAATTCAATTTCCTACTTGCAAAATTTTATAAAAAGATTATGCTTTCAGCACAAATTTTATATATCTTTAAATAATTATGCTTTATGGAAAACTTTAATTTTGATTATGATGCAGCGGTTGCTAAAGGTTCAATGAAGAAATATCACCTCTTTGAACTCGGTGGTATTTATACCCGTCAAAACTTTCAATGGTTTAAAAGCCCGGTTATTGCTAACGGCCCTTACGGTATAAAATTAAGAGACTTAAAAGTTAACAATGCAGTCCAAATGCCTGTCGCCGGAAAAAAATATAACCTCAAATTTCAGGTTGTGTTTTTAACCTACAACAGTGTTACGATAGACATTTTGGAAATTGAAGAAGTGAAGTAAAACCGCCAAATTAAAACCGATTTTGTTATGATAACAAAATCGGTTTATTTTTTTTTTTATATCTTATCTTATTTCAAATCGGCAATAGTTTTAATTGATTCGTCAATCAACTTATCCTGCGACTTTTTATCCAAACTTTTAGTCAAGACTTCTTTTAAGGCCTTGATGGTCATTTCAGAAGCCAGAGCCGTAATCTCCTTAACGGCAGACTCTTGTGCGGTTTTAATTCTCTGTTCGGCTTCTTTTTGTTTCATATTCATTTCGGCTTCCAGCTTTTTGAGGCGTTCGTCTTTAAGCATTTCGATTTCGCGTTCAGACTTACGCAAAATATTTTTGGCCTCTTTTTCGGCATTTAAATATTTTTTTTCATATTCAGCCAGAAGTTTTTGAGCATCTTCATTGAGTTTCTGAGCTTCGGTGATTCTATCGGCAATCGCCTCAATACGCTTGTTGAGCATCAAGTTCAAAATCCGCCCGATAGGTCTTGCAAGCATCAACACCACCAGTACAAACGCCAATCCCACCCAAAATTCCGGATTTTCATAGAACGCACCGCCGTGTCCGCTCACTTCCTGCTCCACGGTTTCCACAACCTGAGCCACCGTATTCGCGGCATCAAACACAGCATTCTGTGTAGTTTCCATCATTTCGCTGTTTGTCATCATTTGCCCTGTTGCCATGATTTTTCACCTTGCTTAAGTTCTAGCGAATAACCTTACGTATATTTTCGTTTGCCACACCCGAAATACCGATTTTTTTAACAATTTCGGTTGCCAAATCGGCCGAAATATCTCGTACTTTATCCAAAGTATCGGCCTTGCTTTGATTAATTTTGGCCTCACCCTCGCTCACCTTTTTGCGCAAGCGTTGAGCCAACTGATTTTGCTTTGATGTAATCTCGGCTTCCAGTTCTTTTTTGGTCACTTCCAAAGCCTCATTTGCCTCTTTGGTCGCATTGCTCAAAGCCAAATTATATTTCGCCAAAGATTCCTCGGCCAAACGTTTGGTTTCGGCTGCCTTGTCGAGATATTCATCAATTTTATTTTGCCGCCGATTCAAGATATCGGCAATTCTCGGCACAATAAAATTTGCCATAAAAAACAGCAGTGTAAAAAAGCAAATACACAACCAAAACAGCTGAGAAACATACCAAGTAGGGTCTAACTGCGGCATCACAAATCTCCGGAAGACATTCTAAAAAAGGAAGTCGGAGCAAATTACACCTGTTCTGCAATCTGCTGCCGCCTCCACTCCCCAATTAAATTAGTTACCGGTCAACATAACCAAAGCAATAACCAAAGCATACAATGCGATAGCTTCAACTGCGGCAAATCCGGCCCAGCCGTAGATATCGACATCTTTTTTAACTTGCGGATTGCGGCCGACGGTTGAGATAATAGTGGTCCAAACTTGCGACACACCCCAAGCGGCAACCGTCATACTGAGAGCGCACATACCAGCCCCGATATAAACCATAGGTTCCATTTTTATTCCTTTCTAAAAGTTAAACTAAAAACACTCCATACATAATTATAGCAAAAACATAAACAAATCGTTATCAATGCTCATGAAGCGCATCGCCCAAATAAATACAGCTCAAAACCGTATAGATAAAGGCCTGCAACAAAGCAATAAAGATTTCAAACACCACAATTGCCGCATCAAAAGCCAAGGGGACGATTCCGCCGATTCCAAGAGCCAAGACAAATCCGGCAATAATTTTAAGCATAATGTGTCCCACCGTCATATTTGCCACCAAACGTACTGTAAGGCTAAACGGTTTGCTCAAAAACGAAATCATTTCGATTGGCACAATCAGCGGTGCTAAAGCTAACGGTATACCCTTTGGTAAAAAGGTACGCAGATAGCCGAGCTTTTTCTTCTTGATACCAATGGCAATATTAAAGAGTAGAGCAATCAGCGAAAGCCCGCCCACCGCAGCTAAATGTGAAGTAAACGTAAAAGCATAGGGGAACAACCCCAACACATTACCAAAAGCCACAAAGGTAAAGAGAGTAAAGATAAACGCAAAATATTTCATACCTTCCAAGCCCACGTTTTCGCGCACCAATCCGGCAATAAACTCATAAAGCACTTCGGGAATGGATTGTGAGATAGAAGGAATGATTGTACGTTTACGCAAGCAAAAACCCATCAGCGAAACCGCCAACACCACTGCCAAAACCATAAACAAAGACGAGTTGGTAAAAGAAACATCAGTCTCGCCGATATGGAGGGGAATTAAGGGTTTGATTTCAAACTGTTCCATCGGGTTAGACACGAGCACTACTCCTTTTTATTTTCTTCACTTTTGACAAAGCGATAAACGTTCAAAAATCCGGCGGCAAACCCTAAGAACAAAAAGAAGACCAAGCACCATGGCTGAGTGGCAAAATACCAGTCGGCCACATATCCCAATCCGGCACCGACCAATACTCCCGAGAGCAACTCCGTCCCGACCCTAAAGCCGGTTTTGGTTGCATAGGCATATTCAGATTCGGCCTTGTGCCCGCGGATAGCTTGCTCTTTTTTTTGCAATTGAGCAATTCTGTCCTCAATTTGTTTAATGTCGTCAGGCTTTTTTTTCATGTTTCTACCATATCGCAAAAATAGTTACTGACTTATTAAAAGCGGATTATTTTTTTTCGTCGCACCCAAGATAACGATTCAAAATAGCCGCCATATCCTCATAAGAAGGCGCACCATAATACATCTCGCGCATATTTTTGCCTACAATCAGGAAAGCCGGAGTTCCCTGGATTTTGAAGTTTTCCATTGCCTGCTGGCGACGGTTTAAAATCTCTCTGGCTTTGGCATCATCATGCAAACAAGCCTCGGCTTTTTGAGAGTTAAGTCCACTCAGCGCCGCATATTGAGTAATAATTTCTTCGCTTTTGCGCGAAAGTCCCCACTCGCGTTGTTTCTTAAACAGCAAATCCACAAAAGCAAAATATTGTTTGTCACTCACGCATTCGGCCACCATAGCTGCTTGCATTGATTTTGCCTCCAGCGGGAAAGGGATAAAGACCAAACGCACCAAGCCTTTATCAATATAGTTTTTCTTAATTTCGGGCAAAACCTGCAAATGGAAATCGGCACAATGGAAGCACCCGTAAGAAGAAAATTCATAAATCGCCACCGGAGCCTTGGGGTTGCCCAAAATTTTACCCTGAGGCAGAGCCGCATTTTTATTAATTTCGACCGTGTTATCTTCAGCCTGCGCATTTTTCACTAACACCGGTACGCCATCTGGCCCCATCACAAAACCTTTGGCCGAAAGATAGATGCCCGCCGCAATCAAAAACACGGCCACTCCGGCCACCCAACTGCTGATTGTTCTGATAATTTCTTCAAACTTCATTTTTAACATCACCTATTATTTATTATCTGATTTATTGTTTTCGTTGAACACACTGTAACCCAATTTTATTAAAATTTCTTTTAAGTGTTCGTTTTGAACTTCATTAGTGATTTCTTGGATATAATTTTTTTCATCATCACTTACAAGCAGTGGCTCATTATTTTTGAGCGGCTTTGGTTTGCGCATATTTTCAAAATCAAACTGAGCATCTTGGCGGATTCTCAAACTGCTCACTGCCTTGTATCCGAAATAAGTGTTGATTTTAGCCAGGATTTGGGTTTCGCGATGCTGGAGCTCCAAGGCAAAGGCCCCGCTCGGAACCAAAAGATGGAGCACCCCGTCACTACGTTGATTAGCCCGAAAATCAATTTTTTCCGGAAAACAATAATCCGCCAAATCAGAACCGATAATTTCTTCCCAATGGCCCAGCATTTCCACTTGCATAATTCCGTTATGTCCGAGAATTTTCTGCACCAAAGGACGAATATTTTTGGCCACGGCCAACAAATCGGCATTGGTTCTTTTATCTTCGCTATGTTTATCTGTTTTTTGTGTCATGATTACAAGGTTTAACAAACAATTTCGCCTCTGGCAAGAGTATTAACAAGCTATCGTCAAGTTATTGACTATCCGCCGCAAGCTTGCCATAATCTCAAACAATATTTAAGGAAACAAATCCATGGAAATAGGTTTAATCATCAAGGCCGTTTTAGCGCTGATTTTTGTCTTAGGGCTGTTGTTTGTGACTGTCTGGGGGCTCAAATATTGCGAGCTCAAAAGCGGCAACAATCGTTTTTTCAACAAGATACGCCAGGCCAAACGCTTGGAGATTAAGGAAAGCACCCGCGTCGACTTGCGCAATTCTATAGTACTGATTCGTTGTGATGATACCGAACACTTGGTTCTGCTCAGCCCGGGGCACAATCTGTTGCTCGAAAGCAAAAAAATTTCCGCCCAACCTCAATCTAAGGACCATAAGAAATGATGAAAAAGCTCGCTTTGTTTGTCGGAATTACGTTTGCCGCCTGGCTTTTTTCAACCGATTATGGTTTGGCCCAGACCTTAAGTATTGATGTTGCCAATGAGCCCACCGGCTCTGCCACCGCCCGTATTTTCAACATCATTATGCTGATTACGGTTTTATCTTTGGCACCGTCGATTCTGGTAATGATGACCTCGTTTACCCGCATCATTGTAGTTTTTTCCATTACCAGAAGTGCATTATCCACCAACTCCACCCCGCCTAATATGATACTGATTTCTCTAGCTTTGTTTTTGACTATGTTTATCATGGCGCCGGTATTTCAAAAATCTTGGGACGAAGGTATCAAACCCATGATAGATGAAAAAATTGAGATAATGGAAGGCTTGGAAAAAGCCACTAACCCGATTAAGGAATTTATGATTAAGAATACACGCGAGAAAGACTTATTGTTGTTTAGTGATATTTCTCAAGAAGAAAAAGCCGAAAGCATTGAGGAAACTCCGCTCAAAGTAGCCATACCGGCTTTTATGATTAGCGAACTCCGCCGTGCTTTTGAGATAGGGTTTCTGATATTTATTCCGTTTTTGATTATTGATATGGTGATTGCGTCGATTCTCATGTCCATGGGTATGATGATGCTCCCGCCATCGGTATTATCTATGCCTTTTAAGATTATCTTCTTTGTTTTGATTGATGGCTGGTACCTGCTCGCCGGCTCTCTGGTCCAAAGTTTCAAATGAGATTACGGCTTGACTTTTATATAAAAACTGCTAAGTAAGAATAAAAATCGAATTATTAATTATCAATAACATATATTATTAACTTCTAAAATTTTTATAACTATGGACGACAAAGAGAAATTAGAACAACATCCCGAAACTCTGTTAAAAGAAAATAAAATCACCTCCAGAGAGTTGGTAGAGATGTCCGAAAAACTCAAAAAACATTATCCCGGCTTACCTCACGTCTGTGATTACTATGGCTATGCCGTTGATATCGGATGGTATGCATTTGAAGGGCATCGCTTTTCACCGGATCCTAATGCTTACCCCAACCTTCAAGGGGTAGTTGCTTGGCTTAGTCGAAATCTACACGCTGAACCAGGAGAGCAAGGACTGATTATCACTCCCGATAAGATTACTAAACCTTGGGGTGATTACTGTCCTCCATACAATAGCTTAGATGATGGTAAGCAAAACACATTATCCATGCTCAAAGATGTAAGGAAACGTGCAGAATCAATGAGCTATTTTGGCAAAGATTTACCTATCGCCTTATGGTGTGCCAAATATTGCAAAAATGGGGTAAAACCTGGAGAAGGTTTCATGCCGGCAATCCACCAATTAGAAGCGATTGTTGATAACAGCTACCGCGTCAATGATGCCTTAAAAAGGATTAACGGCGCTTTGATTGGCGGAACCATATGGTCATCCTCCGAAACCGGACAAAGAGCTTACTGCATAAAAACCGGATGGCTTCGCACCGGTCCGACAATAGAAAGTGAAAGCAAGTGGATCGATTATCATGTCCGCTGCGTTATTGCATTTTAACCAACAAAAAAATACCATTTGCATTCGGCAAATGGTATTTTTTTTAAGCTTTAAAGTAATCACAAATTTGCGGCTTATAACGTGAAAAACAAAGCGGTCAATGCAACAGAGCCAGCAATTTTCTTTCAAGGCAAAGTCAAGTAAAAAGCTCATCCCTCGATTGCGCAAGCAATCGTCAAACCCAAAGAGTCATCCCTCGTTTTTCAGAGAAAAACGTCCAGGGATCTTCCGATTAAAGAGACAAACTCGAAGACCCCTTGACGACTACTATCGTAGTCGAGGGGTGACATTTATATTGTATTAGTCGCCCGCTAGACGAACTTTAAACTTCGGCACGAAAAAAGTTCAAGATTTGCGGCTTATAACGTGAAAAACAAAGCGGTCAAAATCCAGCGTATAAAGAAATAAATAACTCAACCTCTGGCACTTCTTAAAGGTCGGATAGTGAGGGGAATAATAAGAAACCAGAAAAAATACGACTGAGTGTATAAAGACATACACGATTAGAGTATTTTTTCTGGCTTCTGTATTAGTCGCCCGCTAGACGAGCTTTAAACTCCGGCACGAAAAAAGTTCAAGATTTGCGGCTTATAACGTGAAAAACAAAGCGGTCAAAATCCTAGCGTAGATAGACCTACGTGGATTTTGACCGTTCTGCAGTTTTTCGCGCTAGAAGCCCAAATACTGAACTTTTTTAGAAGGTGTAACGCAAACCTGCATAGTACTCATGCGCGTTCACATCTGCCTCGTCGATTGAGCCCATATCTAAGTAACGATAACCAAAATCAAGATTGAGGCACTTATTGAGGCGGATAGATAAACCACCACCCAAAGACCATGTAAAGTTATTTTCATCCCAATTACGAGGATTACCGCCGGTTGCACGCGTTGTCATGGTCAAATCGGTATAACCCAAACCACCGCTGATGTAGGGGCTGATGATATAATTTGGCATGAGGTCAATATAGCCATTAACCATATAAGACTTTGCCTCCAAGCTGGCTTCACGCATTGTACCGGGAAGAGCTCCGGCCACACGCTCCGAATAGTCATCACGATAGGTATATTCTAACTCAGCCCGGAAGTAGCGCCAACGATAACCGAATGCACCGCTGACAAACCACACATCATCAAAATCGATAACGGCTTTATCATAAAAGCTGTCTTTTTTAGAGTTCATATTCGGGTTAGTACGTCCGCCTTTAACTGACAAATAAAGCCCGTCGCGTGCTTCTGCCACACCGGCCGAAACAAAAGATGCCAACACTAGAGCTGATGCCGCCATAAGAAATTTTTTGCTCATAAACTTAATCTCCACACTCAGTTTATACAAACATTTTCGTAATTTTTTATAATTTGTCAAATTTATACAATATTTTTTTTAAATAATCAAGTACAATTTTCACAATAAATAAACTTTTGTGCCTAGCATAGCCCACTAATTATTATTAATTTATTAATAAGGGCAGTTATCCACCCCAATAAGGACTATTTTTGATTAAAATTGCGCGAATGACGAAAATTATTGTGGCAAATCGCAATTGCCAAAGCATCGGATGCATCATTGTTGACAGGTTTAGCACCGGGCAGGAGCACTTTAACCATAGTTTCGACCTGATTTTTCTCGGCATGCCCCACTCCGACCACCGCTTTTTTGATTTGATTAGGTTCATATTCGGCCACCGGAATCCCTGCCTGAGCCGGAGCCAGAATGACCGCACCGCGGGCTTGACCTAGTTTCATTGAGGAGAAAGGATTATTGTTGACAAAAACAATTTCGATTGCGGCCTCATCAGGTTGGTAACGATTGATAACCTCGCACACCCCCTGATAAAGCTTAGACAATCTGGAAGCCAAATCCAAGCTGGTGTTAGTTTTGATTACCCCATCGGCCACATAGCGAATGCGGTTATTTTCCACCTCAATCACCCCCCATCCGGTAGATGACAAGCTTGGATCGAGCCCCAAAATTTTCATAATTATTCTTCTACTTCCGGCAATACGCCATCGGCAAAATCTGCATTATGAATAACGCGTTGCACGTCATCATCATCTTCCAGAGCATCAATAAAGCTCAGGAATTTTTCTGCGGTTTCGGCATCGGTGATATCGGTTTTGACCATTGGTTTCCAATCCAAACGAGAAGCCGAAGGAGTGCCGAACTGTTTTTCCAACACTTCGGTCACATTCCCCAAGTCATCGGGCAAAGTTTCGATTGAATGAAACTCATCATCAGAAACCACATCATTGGCACCGGCTTCCAAAGCAGCCTCAAAGATTCTATCGGCATCAGCCACGCTTGCCGGATATTGAATAAAGCCGATACGCTCAAAGTTAAATGCGACCGAGCCGCTTTCGCCCATCACACCGCCGCGTTTACCAAAAATGGTGCGGACATTACCGGCAGTACGATTTTTGTTATCGGTCAATGCCTCAACAATAATTGCAACTTTACCGGGGCCAAAGCCTTCGTAACGAACTGCCACATAATCATCACCGCCGGCCACTTGAGTAGCTTTGGCAATTGCGCGTTCGATATTATCTTTAGGCATACTTTCGGCTCTTGCCGCCTGAATAGCCAAGCGCAAGCGCGGATTTTTGTCCGGGTCGGGCAGACCGCTTTTAGCCGCCACGGTAATTTCGCGAGCAAGTTTAGCAAAGACTTTAGCTTTTTTGGCATCTTGAGCGCCTTTGCGATACATAATATTTTTAAACTGGGAGTGTCCAGACATTACTTACATCCTCCATAAAAGCATAATTCTCTGCATTTTTACTGCAAAATATTTTGAAAATCAAGCCTGACCGCAATTTTTTTTTATAAGATTAATCTTCCAGCAAAACATATTCTAATTTATGCTTATCGGCATTAAGGACTTTAATTTTAACTCCGTTGATATTAACGGTCATACGTGCCAGCGGAAAACTAATATCCTCAAACTCGCCCATATCGGCATCTTGGTATTGGCTATAATCATAAAAAGTAAACATCATTCTATCCAGATTAACACCTTGATACTTAATATCAAAACCCTTCACCGGTTTAGTTTGTTCGCTACGGGTAACCTTAACCGGTTCCATCCGCAAATTATCCGGGCTCGGCACAAAAGTTGCCTCAAGTATTGCCAAACGTCCGTTACGAATTTGTCCCATTTCATCATAAAAAGAGCCATCAGGCTTAATCATATACACAAAACTATCAAGCTCAGACGGGATTAGGCGATATTCCACCCCCTCAATTTGGACCGCACCCAGCACCCGCATTGGTTTTCCGGCCGGAATTTTACCCGGCACCGAGGCACTGTTCATAAATCCGTCCACATTAGCTTTGACCAAATTTGTTTCATAATTTTTAATCTGGTAGATTTTGTCACTCACCACCGAATATCCGACATACGCAGTCAATATTTCATTGCTTTTCACGCTTTTTTCGCTCACATATTCTTCATTGACCAACTCTTCGCCGCTGTTATAAAAAACAATCGGATAAGTACTGAAACTCTCCACAAAAGTCCGTCTTTCATCCCACCAACTTTTGCCATTGACAAAAGAGCAAGCCGTAAGCAACATCAACAAGCCCAACAATCCGCATTTTTTCATAAATCTACCCTGTCTACAAAGTTTATTAAGGAATAATTTAATTATTATACTATATTTTCGAGTTAGTAAATAATGATTTAACCATGGGTATAAAATGCACGATTCCGGAACCTGTTGGCAAGTTAGCTTTGCCCCGCAATATGAAATTTCCCCGGCCTGGGAAGAATTTTTAGAAGAATATTTTGAAGTTGTATCCGACAATTTTAACGATGACGGCTCAGATAATTTGGTTGGCTATCTGCGTCACCCCTTTGATGAAGCCGATTTTCGCCGCCAAGCCGCATCCTTAGGGTTAAGCACCCCCGAATTTCAGGTTGAGGTTCTCAAAAGCGACAGCTGGCTCAAAGATAATGTCATCCGCTTTGCCCCTTTTGAGGTTGGCGAATTTATGATTTATGGGATTCACGAAGAACAACAGCCTCAAACATCTAAACTCCCCTTACGGATTTATGCCGCCACTGCTTTTGGCTCCGAACACCAAACCACCAAATCTTGCCTTTTGGCCTTGTGCGATTTGTATCACCAAAACATTCCTCACCGGCAAATTTTAGATGTCGGTTGCGGCTCAGGCATTTTGTCTTTGGGGGCAGCCAAACTTTGGGGCAAGAGCACGCATATCACCGCAGTAGATATTGATGACGAGGCCGTTATTGTCACTCGTCAGAACGCCGAAGACAATCAGCTAGACCACATTATCACGGCGGCAATCAGTAATGGCTATCAATCAGAAATTGTCAAAGCTAATGCTCCCTATGACCTAATATTAGCCAATATTTTGGCTCGTCCCTTAATTGAGATGGCACCGGACTTAAGCCAACACCTGCACCCCGGCGGATATGCCATACTTTCAGGTTTCATCAAAGAGCAAGAAGATTGGGTAATTGATGCTCATAAACAACAAGGACTGGAATTAGTCAAAATGTATGAAATGGATAACTGGCGCGCCGCGCTGATGGAGAAAAAAGCATGACCTTAAACGAACTTCAACAACAACTGTCTTCTCAAAAAATTGATGCCTGTATCATCACCCGCCACAATCAGTTTTTAGGACAAGATATCTTGCCTTCCGAAAACCGGATTCATCAGCTCAGCGGTTTTAGCGGATCCGCCGGAACTTTACTGGTATTTAAGGATAAAGCCTATTTGTTTACCGATGGCAGATATGAAATTCAGGCCGCTCGCGAAACCAACCCCGAGCAAATTGAAGTAGTTATTACCAATGGCCAAAGCTTAGGCACCTGGATGCAAAATAACCTACGCGAAAACAAGTTAAAAATTGGCTACAACCCTTGGTGTCACAGCGTTTCCGAAACCGACTTTTGGAAACGTGCACTCAAAAACATTGAGTTTGTAGAACTCCCCGAACTTTTAGCCGATTCGCTTTTGGATAAAAAAGAAGTTGATATCTTTGAGCATGATATCACTTTTGCCGGCGTATCTATGGATGAGAAAATCTCTCTTCTGACCGAGTTTATGAAGAAAAACCAACTCGGCGGATTTTTGCTCACCTCTTGCGATAGTGTTTCCTGGCTGCTGAACCTGCGTTCAAACTGCCTGCCCGACACTCCGATACTCCGTGCTTTTGCCTTTGTCAATGCCTTGGGCGAAGTTAGTCTGTTTACCAACGATTTCAACCAGCTTGAACATGAACTGAAGAACTATAAAAACCAAAACATCGGGCTTGATTGCAAACACGCTCCGCGCGCACTGTTTAGTTTGATGAAAAAATATAAAATATGGATTGAGAACTTGCCCGACCCCATTCAAGCCTGGAAAGCAGTTAAAAACCCAATTGAAATTTCCAACCTAAAACAAGCGCACCTCCGCGACGGCGTGTCTTTGGTGCGTTTGCTAATCTGGCTGGAACAAAACTATGCCGGCAAAACCGAACTTGACGTCGTCCAAAAAATACACGAACTGCGTCAGGAAAATACCAATTTTTATTCCGAAAGTTTTGATACCATTGCCGGATTCGGTGCTAACGGGGCTGTCGTTCACTACCACCCGCAAACAGAAACCAATTTAGAATTAAAAGACGGCTCGCTCTTACTGTTAGATAGCGGAGCACAGTATTATGACGGAACTACCGATGTCACCCGTACCATTGCCATCGGGGCTCCAACACCTGAGATGATTCGTGACTATACTTTAGTCTTAAAATCACATATCGCTCTGGCCACGGCTTGCTTTCCGGAAGGCACGTCAGGTCTGGCTCTCGATGCCATCGCCCGTGCCCCGCTTTGGAAATGTGGCAAAAACTACAATCACGGTACCGGACACGGAGTCGGCTTTTTCCTCAATGTTCATGAAGGCCCCAACAGCATTTCCAGCCGCAACTCGCAAACTCCGCTGGCAGAAAATATGATTACTTCCATCGAGCCCGGATATTATAAAGAGAACCATTATGGGATTCGGATTGAAAACATGGCCCGCGTAATTAGTTGCAACAATCCCGAATTTGAACTTCCCATGCTTGGGTTTGAAACTTTAACACTCGTCCCCCTTGATAAACAGCTGATTGATAAATATCTCCTAACCCGGGAGGAGCAAGATTGGCTCAACTGCTATCATCAACAAGTTTTTGAGCAACTCTCACCTTTGCTTAATCCTCAAGAACAAAACTGGCTCCGTCAAGCTTGCGCTCCCTTGGATTAACCAGAGATAAGGAAATATAATGCTTAAAATCAATATGCTTGCGGCACTATTGCTGAGCGTAAGTGCCGCAACCGTTTCTGCGCAATTGCCGCAATATGAAGGCGGATATACTCCGAGCCAAAGTTTAGAGGAATATTTTGCCGCCTCCAACGAGAACGA
>CALXUQ010000008.1 GCA_944391725.1 uncultured Alphaproteobacteria bacterium
GGACATTTTATCAGACTATATTCTAATTTCTCAAAATACATGATTTTACTACCTTTTACACCAAAAGTCCGATAATTATTGAAAAATCGACGCTTTTAAAAACCAAACAATCGGACTTTTAGGGATTCAGCCCTGATAAAGCAAAAAGACACCCTTTTGAGTGTCTTTTCAAAAATGGAGCGGATAACGGGAATCTTGAGTTTGTTTTGTAACATTTGCTTCGTTGCGCTGTCGCTGCTCGCAAATTAACAAAACTACACCGCTCGGAACGAAAACTAACATCGGTTAGTTTTCTATCGCCTCGCGCCCTCTCGGGTTCGATTCAAGTCATTATTTCCATTAAAAAACTCCCCAAGAAGGGGAGTTTTTTAATGGAGCGGATAACGGGAATCGAACCCGCATTAAAAGCTTGGGAAGCTCTCGTTCTACCATTGAACTATATCCGCAAAGCAAAGAAAATATACACCCAACAGCAAAAGAATCAATACAAATTTTCACTTTTATCCAAACAAAAAATATATAAAAAAGCCCCCCGCAAAGGAGGGCTAAATTAAGACGCACGGATTTTTTTTACTTCTGATTACCGAGGTTGATAAATGGCACGGTTTCACCCATCATATAATTAGGCAATTTTCCATCCCATTTTTGCACTGCCTCATACTCAACCAGCTTTTTATTCTCAGCCAAAGCCGCAGCTTTAACTTTCATTGCATTAGCTTCCGCCTCCGCCACAATACGCTTTTGCTCTGCCTCTTCAGTAACACGTCTGGTATTGTTTATTGCCTCCTGTGCTTTTTGATCTGCAATCACCTTGTCTTCAATCGCCGTTTCAAAGCGATGAGAATAAGTGATATCTTTTAGTTCAAAACCCACATTCTGAATAAATTGCTTATCCACTCGCTCTTTCAATTGCTGCAATATCACCTCACGAGCAGAATCTCGACGTGACACCAAAACTTGAGCTTGGATTTGTCCAACCACATCTTTGATAGCCCCAAACAAATGATTATTAATGAGTTTAGGCTCATAATTTAACCCCACCTGCTCATAGAGCAAATACACATTTTCGGGGTTAATATTATACGTCAACACATAATCAATTTGGGCCAATTGGACGTCCGAGGTATAGGTTTCCGTGCTATCTGCAATAATACGGGTCCTAACATCAACCGGAACCATACTACTGATTAGCGGCATCTTGAAGCCTACTCCGTTTACATAAGACTTCTGGGACACTTTTCCCAGCACCACCTTCACGCCTCGATAACCGGGGTCAATGATATAGATACCTGAAAAAACCACCGTCAGTAATAAAATAGCCACGACAGCCACTCCGCCCCACTTCAAATAAGCGGAAACATTTGATTTTTGTTCGCGATTCTGATTTCCGTACATAAACAAAAAAATTAGCTAACAAAACATTCCTCTGCAAACATTGTAATCTTTTAACGTTTCGCCATTGATTTTATATTTTGGTCCCTCAAACACGTAGTTTATTCGATACAATCGACGGGCGGCCCTGCGAACGGCACTTTTACCAATATTGAAAACGTAGCACACAAATGCTGAAAACTCTGACCTATAGACTTCTGTTTTGCTAATATTAAACAATAAATCTAGAATAAATATTTTTTCGTCAAATTACGATATTTCCAACATATTGTCAACAATTATTAAAATGCCCCATAAAAAAACTGTTTACTCTCAACAAAAAAGCGCACCTATAAGATGCGCTTAAGTTAAGAGCCGATTTAATCTATTGGGCGTTTATCGCCGAGTTCAAATTTTTCAAATTAGCAATAATCGATTCGGCGGTTGATTGCGATTCCTCGCTAATTCCGGCCGCTTGCAAAGCTAATTTTTTCAAACAGGTATTCACCATTTCATCAGCTGTTGCACTCATGGTATTGTTAAACAAAGTACCGGCTTGGAGTTTGCTGTTTGCCTCGCTCACCAAACAAGCCCGCATTTTTTCTTTCGGGGTAGCATTGGAAGACACCGTGGTATATTGGCTTAAATTTGCACAAGCCGCGGTTGACAACAACATCAAAGCACCGATAACCAATTTTTTCATCATAAACCTCCTTTAATTATTGATAATATATCAATACTTCCAAGCCCATCTAAAGTCAAAAAAAAATTTATAATTTTCAGCAAGCGCGATTTCGAGTTTTTTTAACATTCTTTGTTACATACAAGCCGAATTTTTTAATAGATTTTTGAAAACTGATGTGATATAAAGCGCGCATATAGAAGATTCTATATTAAGTTAACCGAGCCGGAAGATTAGGCCTAAAATCGTCTCAATCCGAGGGCTTTTTTTGTGTTGTTTATAACACCAAACTCAATAAGGAAACTAACTTATGTCAGAAGTAAAAATGAAAATGATGGATGGTAACGAAGCCGCGGCTTCCGTTGCCCACCGTTTGAATGAAGTCTGCGTAATTTACCCGATTACCCCGTCCTCACCGATGGGCGAATGGGCCGATGCGTGGTCTGCAGCCAAACAAAAGAACATCTGGGGCGTTGTACCCGAAGTTCAGGAAATGCAGTCTGAAGCCGGTGCCGCCGGTGCTTGCCATGGTTCAATCCAGGCCGGTGCTTTGACCACCACCTTTACCGCTTCTCAAGGCTTGTTGTTGATGATCCCCAACATGTATAAAATCGCCGGTGAGTTATCACCGTTTGTAATGCACGTTGCGGCTCGTTCTTTGGCATATCACGCCTTGTCGATTTTCGGAGATCACACCGACGTTATGGGTTGCCGTCAAACCGGTTTTGCCATGCTCTGCTCCAACTCCGTACAAGAAGCTCACGACTTTGCTGCCATTGCTCAAACCTCGACCATGCGCAGCCGTGTACCGTTCATGCACTTTTTTGATGGTTTACGCACTTCGCACGAAATCAAAAAAATCAAATTGCTCTCTGACGACGATTTGAGAGAAATGGTCAAAGACGTTGATATGCAATTCAACGCCGAACACGCTCTCCGTCCTGAAAAACCGGTTATCCGCGGTACTGCACAAAACCCGGATGTATTCTTCCAAGGACGTGAGGCTTCCAACCCCTACTACAAGAAGGTTGAAGGCATTGTTCAAGAAGAAATGAACAAATTTGCCAAGATTTCCGGCCGTCAATATCATGTTGTTGATTACGTTGGCCCGCAAGATGCCGAGCAAGTAATCGTCATCATGGGTTCTGGTGCCGAAACCGTTGAAGAAACCATCAACTACCTCAACAACAACGGCTACAAAGTCGGCTTGGTCAAAGTTCGTCTGTATCGTCCGTTCCCGGAAAAATCTTTCATCAAAGCTCTGCCCAAGAGTGTTAAGGTTGTTAACGTTTTGGATAGAACCAAAGAGTCCGGCTCAACCGGTGAACCTCTCTACCTTGACGTAGTTGCCACCTTGACCCAAGCTTTTGCTAATGGTGAAATCGCCAATATGCCGCGCATTTTCGGCGGCCGCTATGGTTTGTCTTCTAAAGAGTTCACCCCCGGCATGGTCAAAGCTGTTTATGACAACGGCGCATCTGCCAAACCGATTAACGGCTTCACCGTTGGTATCAATGATGACGTCAACAAGACTTCTTTGCCTTATGACGATTCGATTGATACTGAACCCAAAGACGTTGTTCGTGCCGTCTTCTTCGGCTTGGGTGCAGATGGTACCGTTGGTGCTAACAAAAACTCCATTAAGATTATTGCTGAAGATGCCGGTAAATACGGCCAAGGCTACTTTGTTTACGATTCTCGTAAGTCTGGTTCCATGACCACTTCACACTTGCGTTTTTCTGACAATCCGATTAAGGCCGCATACCTCATCAGCAAAGCCGATTTTGTGGCCTGCCACCAGTTCCCGTTCATGGCTAAGGTAGACATCTTAAAGATTGCCAAACCCGGTGCCACCTTCTTGCTCAACGCTCCTTACAGCGCTGACGAAGTATGGGATCACCTCCCGATTGAGGTTCAAGAGGAAATCATCAACAAGAAGCTCAAGTTCTATACCATTAACGCGGTAGAAGTTGCCCGCCAAACCGGTATGGGCATGCGCATCAATACCGTAATGCAGACCTGCTTCTTTGCAATTTCCAACATCTTGCCTAAAGACGAGGCCATTGCCCAAATCAAGAACGCAATTAAGAAAACCTACAGCAAGAAAGGCGACGCCATTGTTCAAAAGAACTTTGTTGCGGTTGATGCCTCTTTGGAACACTTGCACGAGGTTAAATATCCGTCTACCGTCACTTCCAAATTCCACCGCAATCTGCCTGTTCCGGCCGATGCTCCGGAATTTGTTAAGAAGCTCACCGGCGAGATTATTGCCGACCGCGGTAATGAACTTCCGGTCTCTGCTTTTGAGCAAGTTGTTGACGGAACCTGGCCGACCGGCACAACCAAATATGAGAAACGCTGCATTGCCACCGAAATTCCGGTGTGGGATCCCAATACTTGTATCCAATGCGGTAAATGCTCACTGGTTTGCCCGCACGGCGTAATCCGTATGAAAGTTGCCGATGAGGCTGAGCTCAAGAATGCTCCGGCCGGTTTCAAATCTGCCGCCTATAAGGGTAAAGAATTTGCCGGCAAACAGTTCATCTGGCAAATGTCTCCTGAAGACTGCACTGGTTGCGGTATCTGCGTGAGCGCCTGCCCGGCTAAGAACAAAGAAAATCCGGAAAGAAAAGCCATCAATATGGATCACATTGAAAACCACCTTGATGAGCAAAAAGCTTGCTGGAAGTTCTTTGAAACTCTGCCTTATGTAAAACGTACTGAAGTAGTTAAGAACCTGCCCAAGACCACACAGCTGATTCAACCGCTGTTTGAGTTCTCCGGTGCCTGCGCCGGCTGCGGTGAAACTCCGTATGTCAAATTGTTGACTCAGTTGTTTGGCGACCGCATGGTTATTGCCAACGCAACCGGTTGTTCTTCAATTTACTCTGGTAACTTGCCGACCACACCTTATGCCAAAGACGAAAAAGGTCACGGACCGGCTTGGGCCAACTCTTTGTTTGAAGACAACGCCGAGTTTGGTTTGGGCATGAGATTTTCTATCGACCAACAAACCCATTTTGCCAAAGACCTGCTGAATGGTTTGAAAGACAAGATTGGCGCTGAGTTGGTAGAAAAAATCTTGAACAACCCGCAGTCAACCGATGTTGAAATTGACGAGCAACGCGACAATGTTAAAGCACTGCGCGAAAAACTCGCCGGTATCAACACACCTGAGGCCAAACACTTGGATAAACTGGCTGATTACCTGATTAAGAAATCCGTATGGATTTTGGGTGGTGACGGCTGGGCTTATGATATTGGCTTCGGTGGTTTGGACCACGCGATTGCATCTGGCCGCAACATCAACATCTTGGTAATGGACACCGGTGTATATTCTAACACCGGCGGACAGCAGTCCAAAGCTACCCCGATGGGTGCATCTGCTAAGTTCGCGACCGCCGGTAAGGCCTTGCCGAAGAAAGACTTGGGTATGATTGCTATGTCTTATGGCAATGTCTATGTTGCTCAAGTTGCTTTTGGTGCCAACGATACACAAGTTATCAAAGCCATGAACGAAGCCGAGGCTTATGATGGTCCGTCGATTATCATTGCATACTCGCACTGTATTGCTCAGGGCTTTAACTTGGCCGATGGTTTGGTTCACCAGAAGAACGCTGTTGAGACCGGCAGCTGGCCGCTTTATCGTTACAATCCGGAAAACATCAAAGAAGGCAAAGCTCCTCTGATGTTGGATTCAAAAGCGCCGAGCAAACCGCTGTCAGATTATATGTCTAACGAAACTCGTTTCCAGATTGTCAACAAACAAAATCCGGAACGCTATGAGACCTTGCTCAACAAGGCTCAAGAGAATGTCAAAGAAAAACGTTCTCTGTTAGAACATATGTCTGAGTTCAAAGTTGTTGAATAAGCAACCTCTGACTACAAAAAAAGCTCCTCGGCAAGTTCCGGGGAGTTTTTTTTAGGTGTTAAAAATTTTTATAAAAGGATAATTATAGAAAATATCAGCGTCGCGAGAAGTTATTGTTGCGAACTGCATTCATCATATTAGCGGCACTATTAATTTCTTTTGTGAGCATTTTTTCTTTATAAATTTTAGCAAATTCACCGCGCAACCGCTGCATATCGGCATCGACCATATCAAAATCATGATATTTCTCAAACATTTTCTGCTCCCACGGAATTAGATTATCCATTTCCACTCGCAGACTGCCGTCTTCATTAACATATTGGCAGGTAAAACCCAAACCGGTTATATGACGCGCTGACTTATGAGGAATATCAATTTCCCAATCTTTCAAAAACTCTTCATTTTTATTTTGCTCTGTCATAACCGGCCTCCGCCTAATGTTTCATTTTTATTAATTATATCATGACTCCCCATATATTCAACCCCTTTTAATTGATTATTAGTGAATTTTGGAATAGAATAGAATAAATATAAATATAATAAAGGAACTAGCCATGGCAGAAGAAAAAGATAGTGCCGAATATAGCCCAGAGATTAAACGAGCTTTGTCTAACTACTTTGAAGGATTGACCGAGCCGGTATCTTTATTTATCGGCACGACTGCCAATAAAGATGATAAAGAATTTGCCCGCGACGGCAACAACTCTCTTATTATCAAAACCGTCGAAGCCTTGCGACAAAATGGGGTTGATGCCGTACCTTTTTTTGATGATGCCGCCAAATTACCCAACAAAGTAGTAGTCAGCAAAACCGGTCTACAAACTCCTTTTGTTGCCCCCGAAAATGCTCAAGCCGAAGCTGTTAATATTTTAAGTATCTTAGAGCAACATGGCATTTATAGTTTAGGATTTGTGACCCCCAATACCGAAAAACAACTCCTATATCCATCCTTAAACAATGACATAATGGATAAAGATAAGGTAATTGACCTTGAAAAAGCCCACCCGGATCCGGAGCAATTTCAACAAATTATAAATGCGCATGGAGAAGACTTTATCAGCACCATGTTAGATGAAGCCTCCCACTCACCGGAGTTAAAACTTCTTGACGATATAACCGCCCAAGAAATGGATAATCAAAATCGTATGACGGGCTGTAAAACACTTTATAAAGGCGGCACGCAAGGTTCCAATGTTTTTGCCGTAATTTCTCCGTATGAAGCGCGCAATGTACCCCACTCTTCACCCCAAATTGTTATTGCCAAAGGTTATTCAGGATTAGGCTCCAATTCTTCCTCCAAAGGCGGTGCCACCTACATTGATAAATATAGTCAACGCTCATATGGTTTTATCTATGAACTTGAGGCCAATGCCGACCAAAAATATTATGCCAATATTGGCTTGGAAACTGCCAGTAAAGAACTGGAGAATGCCAACAAATACTTTGAAACTCCGGTAATGCCCCACCGCAATAAGGTCAAAGCCAAATATTTGCACCTCGGAGATAAGAATAATGGTTTTCTTTATCCGATTCCCGAGAATGACCCTCGCTGGCAAAATTTCATGGCCTTGCATGAACCATCAGATAATACAATATACGGCAACTTAGCTATCCGTCGTAAACAACAAAAAGACGATGCCAAACTAAACGGTCAGGCTAAGACCTACCAATTTAGCCACCTTGAAGGTCTTGATATCCCCGATTATCGAGATTTAAGTAATATAGATACCGAAACTTTGCTAAAAAGCTTAGCCCGCCGAGTTGATATCACACGCGACGAAAGCGGACGTCTGGTTGTAGATGGATATGTAGATTTAGAGGGGCTTGACATCAGAAAGTTACCGAAAGATTTTGCTAATATTAAAATCAACGGACAATTAAATCTTGGGCACAATCCGGAGCTAAAAATCACCTCGTTAGACCAACTCCCCGAAACCACTCAAGGCATTGTAACCCACGGTAGTAATGCTATTAGTTTTGGAGATTTAAGCAACCACACAACCGAAGAACTAATTGGCAAACTCTGCGGAACTAACGGATTAAAGAAAAATATCGACGGATTTTACCCCTACACCACCATTAATACCAACATAGATAAACTTCCGCAAGACTTTAAGGATAGTAAATTTGAAGCCCTTTGCCTTTCTAATAATTATGAATTTTCTTCTTTGCAAGATGTTCCCGAAACCCTAAGCGGCATTACCAATCTAAAAGTCAAAGAACAAAAAAACGACCTTAGCATCCATCAATTTTTGAAAAAAACCCTCGGCAATTGCTACATGGGAACAGTTGAATATCAAGGTGTTTTTTATGGCGGTAATATGCAAGGGAAAGTACCTGATGACTATGTCCCAACCCAAATTCAAGGTAATTTGGATTTTTCACAGACTAACATTCATACCTTCCCTAAAGAGATGAAGAACATTCATTGCCAAAGTCTATTGCTCAATCCAGATTGCCAATTTACCAACTTAGATAATTTTCCCACCACCAACCGCGGTATCCAAGGTCTGCAACTCACCAGCATTTCCGACACCGAAACCACGCGCTCTTTCTTAGAAAAAATTTATGGCACTCAAAACCTTGCTGCCAACTCGCATACCACTCAAAACGGCAATATTGTCATCCATAATGACCTTTGGTTAGGCTTTAATAATCACATCACTGCCAACGCTTTTCCTCATGATTTCAGTTCGCTCCAAATCGGCGGCAATATCACCATCGGAGAACAAGAAAATAGGATAACTATTGAAGAAAGCCTCCAACCGTCAACAGGTTTCCTCAAACACGATAAACAAATTGATTTATCCGGTTATAAAAACGAGATTCGTTTTGAATATGGCGACTTAAGCAATGCAGAAGAAGTCATATTACCACAACAACTTGAGAAACTCAGTTTCAACACCATCACGCTTCCTTCAATCAAGCTTGATTGTTCCGGAACGAAGAATCTGAAGATTTCAGAATATTCCAACTTGAGCTCTGCCCAATTAATTATGCCTCAACAAGCTGATAGCATTACCATTCAAGATTCCCAACTTCCTAACGGCCCTGTTGAAATTAAGAATGCAAAAAACGTAGAAATTAGCAACAGTAACCTCAAAAAAACCAATTTATCCATATCAGATGTTTCAGGGCTAACCTTATCTGACCTTACCTTAAATTCCAATTCTAAAATAGATACCTCTAAAGCCAATTGGGTTCACCTGCATCAATGTGATATATCTCACGCTCAAGCCGTTGTTTTTCCAAACTCACCTGAATGCACTATCAGTATGTATGAGGTTAAACTGCCTCAAGGTAACTATGATTTCTCTGCATTGCAAAAACCATTTAGCCTCTCGTGCATTGAATTCACTCCGGATTCAAGCTTAAAGTTACCACAAATTGAACTTGCTCCCGATAAGCTTGGCTGGGGCAGTTATGATATCAATGTCCCTGAGGCATATCAATTTGAGATAGCATATCCGGGCGTGAAATTTCCCAAAATGGAATGGAACCTTTTTGAGTTCAAAAACAATGGACTCAGCCCCGAAGATTTTGCCGAAATCAACTCCTATGCTAGAGAAACCGTCTTTGCCGATAAAAATATCAATTTATCCCGCGCAGATTTAAGCTTGGTTCAAGGTTTTAAATTGCCCCCCAAGATGACAAGTCTTGATGTTTCCGACACTATTTTTCCGGAAGGAAATCTTGACTTGTCCGGTACCAAATTTCTCAACATTTGCGATGCCGATTTTAGCAAATGCGACCAAATTAAATTTCCGGAGCAAATATCAAAACTTGATTTTCACTTGAACAAATTCAAACCCGGAACCGAACTCGATATCAGCGGAGCTGAACGTGTCAACCTCTGGGTTCAAGATTTTACCAATCTCAAATCTCTCAAACTAAACCCTGAAGCTGAAATTAATATTGGTCGTTCTCAAATGCCCGCTGATATGGATTTAGACCTATCCCAGAGTAAATCCATTACCATTAGTGAGAGTGATTTAAGCAATCTTAAATCCTTGCGTCTCCCTGAAGGTTTTGACATTGCGACCAACATCAAAGACTGCAAGCTACCGCCTGAAGTTTATATTGGTAACGAGCGCTACATCGCTCCGCAAACCGAAATCAAAGAAACACCAGCAGTTGAAGATAAAATTAAGCCGGCTGAGGAAAAACCCATTGAAAAAAGTGAGCAACAAACACAAACTCCGTCTCAAGAAAAAACTATTGAAACACAACCAGCCCCTGAGCAAGAGCAAGTTCAAACCCCTGCCCCTGAAAAAAAGCACAAAGGCAATAAACTTGTCCAACTTATTCAACGTTTAAGAGGAATTGATACTCATAGTTCAAAAGCCGGTGATACGGATAAATCGCAAGTGATAGATTTCACCAATCAATCGTTACACGAAGACAAAACCAGTAACATTGCCGCTTTAGGAATTGAACCCACCCCCCAACCAAACAACACCCCTACAGTTTCCAAACACATCAAACGGCTGGTTAACATTGCTCGCGGTATCATTCAACCTAAAAAGACCGTGTCCGACACCCCAAAATCAAGTACCAACACGTTGTCGCAAAGTCAAATGGCTCAAAAAGCATCTGACCATAGTTATCACTAGTTAACTTGAATATAGTTCACAAAAAAAGACAGCCTGTTTCACAACAGACTGCCTCAAAAAATTAAACCAAAAAAAAGTGAATATGAATTTCGCCGCCTATTTCCCAACAGACTTTGAACAAAGTAATAACTAATAAAAGAAATGAATTATTTTTTTGCCTCAGCAATCAACCTCGATACCTTTTCCATAAAAATTTTAGGATCGGCATCAGGCATTGGTAGAGAAACTTTCAATCCGCTTACATCAACCCCCAGCACTTCCTTATCTCTGGTTTCAAGCATCAGATAGATTTCTTCATCGCTATACCCCAGCTCCTCAAGCATTTCGGAAGTCATATAAAAACAATAGCCTAACCCGACAAATTTGCGTATTTGTTCAACAGTTGGCGCTGTTTTCATTTTTTCCGTAGCAAGAGGCAAACGCTTCTCATTCCACTCATGCATAGATTGCCAAGCACAAGCCAAAATGATATCGGCGCCATAACCATCAAAACTTTCGCAATCAAAAGTACGTTTTTTGTCTTTGGTCACAGGAGTTTCGTAATACACAAATTCATATTGCGGCAAATAGAAAGACAATTCCTGTGCCAATCGCAACAAATATCCCGGCTCAGAAACAACCGCAATACGAGGGCGATTTTGAAAACACATTGCAACCGAATGCTCTACAATCTGCTTAATCTCGTCAATGGTAGAAACCGTATCTTGACCAAACGTATCAATATGATTTTGCTTGACCCAAGTTTTGTCAAAACCAAGTTTGACCATTGCATTTTCGGTCAATACATTCAGCTTATCCGGCAAATTTTGCCCCTTGCTGGGAGTAGCCCCTACCGTCATAAATTCCGGCAACCTGCCATATTTATCTTGGTAAGCTTGAAGTATTTTAGCCGCATGGACAATCGGACGCGGATAACCGCCAATAACCATCAGTGCATCAACTGCGGGAATATTCTGGAGGGTAAAGCTCTCAACCGGTTGGAAACAACCAACATTAGCGTTATAGGCCATAACATCACCGCTGTGATATACGCCCCAAGTTGCAATACTTAAAACTTCTGCACGCTCTTCTGAATTTAACTTTTTAGCCATAATAAAAAAGATTAAAAATTAATAAAATAAATATTGTTTGCTGGGTGTAGTAGCACAATTCTTCTCAGAAGGCAAGCATTTTTTTGCAGAATTTTGGCCATAATTCATTTTTTACTTGCTTTTAAGTCTATTTTTTTGTACATTAGATGCAAATAAAAATTTTTATAACATTTAAATCTAAAAATTATGGCAGCGTTATCATTATTCCTGACTAGAGAGAAAGCAGTTCGTTATTTTAAAGAACAAGAATTTACCTTTACTGGAAATGCCGTTTCTCTGGTACTTTCCAAAGACGGCAAAACTTTAGGATGGTATTACTCCTATATGGGAGTTTACGCCCTCAGCACCAAGGCAAATTCTCATCAGATGCTCGACCAACCGCTCAGCGGCTACCGCACATTAGTTGGCGGCCAGGTCTTTTTGCATCAAGGGCACCTTTATCGCTATAGCGCGATAAAGATTTCAACCCACGGTCGTCCTTCATCTTCGCTAATCATCCGTGGATACACGGAAGTCCTCAACGCAAGTGAAGTTGAAGAACTAAAGCTCACCGAAAAGCCCTACAACCTCTGTGGGGTAATTGACAAAGAAACAAACCAACTGTTGACCTTTGTCTGGGCAGCCGGAAACATTGAACATCCGGAGCACTTCTATCCGGTATTCGAACAAGACTTTAGTCTTAACTTGAAAAAACGCTCTCTCCGCAAATTTAAAGTTGGAGAAGAGTTTAAATTTCAAAATCGTTACTGGATGGTCAATACTCATCAAGGTTCGCCTTGCTTGTGTGAGCTGGATATTCAGCTGCGAAGAAAGATGGAACGAATCCACAATGTTTCATATTCGAGAATCATCCCCGAATACTAAAATTATCGATTCGTTTTTACATTTCCAAACTCCGCTTCGGCGGAGTTTTTTTTTTGCCTTTTTCTCCTGTTTAACTACAAACCCAGCTCTTTTAACACCCAATTTCTAAAATTAAACTCTCATTTTGCAGATTATTGTTGATTAAATCAGCCGTCCTTTGACTCTAAGCAGAAAAGCACTACAATAAACTCATAAATTTAATTTTTATGGAGATTTAAATGCCAAAAGAGTTTAAACGTTACCCCACAAAAAATGGTAACAAATATGTACGATATTACACTCCGGAAGGAGAAAATTCTGCTTTTGCCCAGCATAACGGCGCTACCCAACGCGCTATTGAGAGCAAAGCTTCGTTGATTGCCGCCGCCAAAGTCGGCATTAGCTATGGGTTGGAAAATGCCGAATTTCAAACCTGGCTCAAAACCCCAACCACCAATTCGGAAGTTGATACTCGCATCCGCTTAGAGTTTATCAAAGAATGTGAACGCTTGGCTCTCTTGCCCGAAAAAGAGCTGGAAAAGCTCCGTAATGCGGACAGCCATTTTGTTGGTATCATTCACAGCAAAGATCGTAATGCTTATTACAAACAACATATATTCGACCTTGCTCATCAGCAAGAACGCTAAAAAAAATTCAGCCCCTCTTATGAGGGGCTTTTTTGTTGTTTATTTCAGCTTTTCTGGGTTCAGACCGATTAGTTCCGGCAAGACAAACCGCCCGTTTTTGCGCACTAATACCTCATCAAAAAATATTTCGCCGCCACCGTGCTCGGCATCTTGCATTTGTACCAAATCCCAGTGAATAGCCGACTTGTTACCATTGTTGGTTTCGTCTTCATAAGAATTACCGATAGCCATATGGAATGAGCCGCTGATTTTTTCATCAAACAAAATATCCAGCATCGGCTGAGTTACAAACGGATTAACTCCGAGCGCAAACTCGCCCATATAGCGGCTGCCTTCATCAATATTCAAAATTTTCTGGAATTTATCATCATTTATCATGGAGTGTCCTTCAACAATTTTGCCATCTTTGAACACCAACCGAATATTAGAAAACACCGCACCCATATATGTGGTGTCGGTATTAAACTGGATAACCCCGTTAATAGAATCTTTCACCGGCGCCGTATAGACTTCTCCGTCCGGAATATTCATTTGACCATCGCAAATAATTGATTTTATGCCCGCAATGGAAAATTCCACTTCGGTTCCCGGCGCCACAATCCGCACTTTTTTAGTTTTATCCATCAGCTTTTTGAGCGGTTTCATGGCCTGTCCCATTTTTACATAATCTACCAAACAAGCATCAAAATAAAAGTCTTCAAAATCTTCTAATGCCATTTTAGACATTGCCGCAAAAGCCGCGTTTGGATAGCGCAACACACACCATTTGGTCTGAGGAACTCTAATTTCCGAATGTACCGGGTTCCAATAATATTTCTGATAATTATTCATTTTTTCAGGATCAACCGCAGACATTTTAAACAAATCATCGTTACCTCTCACCCCGATATAAGCCTGAGAATTTGACATTAGCTGCTTGTGTATCTCAGCTTGTGCCTTCATTTGAGCCACGGAAGCATTTTCAATAAACGCTTTTTGTAAAGCTTGTTCATTAAAATAATAAAACGGCACTCCACCGGCTTTGGTTGCGGCTTTGACCAATTCTTGCACCAGCGGCATAGTCGAAAGTCCAATCGCCTCAATATAAATTTGTTCACCTTTTTTGAGTTTGACCGAATTTTTAATCAAATTCTCCGCCAAACGGGTAATTCTCTCATCAATACGCATTTATAACACTCCTTTGCTAATATGCTCATACAATTTCCGCAGTTCGGTCGCGGCTTGCTCATCGGTAGATAAATTTTGTTTTATGAATATAGGATTAGGAATTAAAAAATCATCAAGTTCGCCCTCAATTTTCAAACATGCCCTTATTGGGAGCGCCAATTTTTGCAAAGCCACCGCCTTCATCAGTCCGGCCCCAACTGCTGCCGCCTTACGATTTTGAGCCACCACAATCAATGGTTCCTTATTGCTATTTTCATTTTTCCACTCCAACATCACCAAACCATCGCCCAAATCCTTAAAATATAGGTTAAGATACTCCAAACGCTTAATTTCAAAAAAATATTGCTCGGTTTGATACAAACTTTCCGGCTCATTAAACAGATCACGCGCAAAACGTATTGCATTGGCCAACGCCGCAAAAGGTTCATATTTCAAGCGCATTTCGAGCGGATTTTTCACCACAAAGGTAATGGTTTCAAGTTTAGGATAATCTTCGGGCGCAAGCTTGGCATATTTATCAAAACGATAATCCTCCAGCTCTGCCCCCAAGGCTATTCGGCAGATTATATCATCATCAAATTTTTCGGCATTCAGACACAAGTCCTCTTGCTTGTAGGCATAATCTCGCAACAAAACCCGTCCGGTCTCTTCACCAATCGCACTTAAGACAAGCTCAAGACCATCTGGTTTTTGCTCAGCCGATTTGAACATAATCATCACCATTGACGATTCTCCTCATTTTCACTCTTTACAATAGCGTAAGATAAGTATACAAAGAGTAAATTATGAACAATATCTATGAAGCAACATCGTCTAATATATCCAAGGCTGCCGAAGTTATCAAAAACGGCGGCTTGGTTGCCATGCCCACCGAAACCGTATATGGTCTCGGGGCCAATGTTTATAACCCCACGGCAGTTGCCAACATTTTTGCCGCCAAGGGCAGACCATCGTTTAATCCGCTGATTTCACATATCGCCGAGTTGGATTTTTTGCCCACCTATGCCAAGACTGATAGTCGAGTTATGGCTTTGGCTAAAAAGTATTGGCCCGGACCACTGACTTTTGTACTACCCCGATTTGAGAGTGACACTAACGCGGCTATTGATTTAGCTTGTGCCGGATTGCGTACTATCACGGTTAGAATGCCCAACCACCCGGTAGCTTTAGAGCTGATTAAAAAAAGCGGTGTTCCGATTGTGGCTCCTTCGGCTAACAAATCGCAAACCATTAGCCCCACCACGGCTCAACACGTTGCTGACAGCCTAGGCGATAAGGTCGATATGATTTTAGACGGCGGAGCTTGCAAAGTTGGGGTTGAATCAACTATCATTGACGTCACCGGACCGCATGTAGTTTTGTTAAGAGCCGGCGGCTTGAGTTTAGAGGAATTGGAAGATTTTTTAAATGAAAAAGTTCTGATTTCGCATGGTAACCCCGATTTGCCGAGCTCTCCGGGACAAATGCTCAAACACTATGCCCCCTCACACCAAATGCGGATTAATGCCGAGGCCCCGATGGAAGGTGAATTTTTCATCGGCTTTGGAGATGTTCAGGGCGCCAACCTCAACTTGAGCCCAAGTGGAGACACCAGCGAGGCCGCCGCTAACTTGTTTTCCTACATGAGATATGCCGATGCCCAACTCGGCTATACCGGCATTGCCATGTCGCCCATTCCTGAAACCGGATTAGGCTTAGCCATTAACGACCGTATTCGTCGTGCCGCTTATAAAAAATAGTTCAGACAAAAAAACAGCCCCACATTCAGGGGCTGTTATTGCATGATGTAAGATAAGAAATTACATCACAATCATTGCTGTAAATTCGGCTTCTGAGACAACTTTGCCATCGACACGGCTTTCACCTTTGAACACAAAGACTTTACCATGAGCCTTAATTTTTTCCACGTGCATCATCAGCTGATCCCCGGGTTTTACCGGCTTGCGGAATTTCACCCCGTCAATCGACATAAAGAACACACCGGGTTTTTTCTCACCCAAATCCTGCATACTCGCCAAGACCAAAGCACCGGCGGTTTGTGCCATTGCCTCAATTTGCAACACCCCGGGCATTACCGGATTACCAGGGAAATGACCTTGGAAAAATTCCTCATTCATAGTCACATTTTTAAGACCCACACCTTTAACTCCCGGTTCTTCGACAGTTAAACGGTCCACCAGAAAAAACGGATACCGATGCGGTAACAATTCCATAATTTCTTCAGTAGTATATACTTTATTTTCAGACATTTAAGTTCCTCACTTTAAGTTTAAATTAAAATTTATTTTTTCACGGCTTTTTGCACAAAAGCGGTTTGACGCATAAATTGTTTGATTGGAACAGCCGGTGAACCCATCATCACTTGTCCCGGACCAATATCACTCATCACTCCGGATTGTGCCGCAATTTGGGTACCGCTGCCAATATTGACATGGTCTGCCAAACCGACTTGACCGCCGAGTACCACATAGTCGCCCAAATGCGTACTGCCGGCAATTCCGACTTGGGAAACCAAAATGCAACCACGTCCCAACACCACATTGTGCGCCACTTGGGTCAAATTATCAATCCGACAACCATCACCGATAACTGTGTCATCAAGAGCCCCGCGGTCGACACAAGCATTAGCCCCGATTTCCACATCATTGCCGATAATCACTCGTCCAAGTTGCGGAATACGCTTATGTTGCCCGTTAATCATCATAAATCCAAAACCGTCTTGTCCAATCTGCGCTCCGCTAAAAATATAGCAGTCATTACCCATCAGACAGTAGGAAATATGCGCCCCTACCCCAATGCGGCAGTTATCACCGATAACGCAGTTTTCATCAATTACGGCATTTGCCTCAATGCGACAATTGTGACCGATTTTTACCCCTGCGGCAATCACCGCATTTTCTCCAACATAGCAGTTTTGCCCAAGAGATGCTTGCGGACTGATATGAGCCGAGGCGGCAATTTGCGGCTTAGGCGCATTGAGTTCATATAAGGCTTCATTAAGCTTTAGAGAAGCCAGTTTCGGATTATCACAAACCAGCACAATCACATGAGCGGGGATAAACTCTTTCAACTCATTGGTTGAAATACAAGCCTTTGCCTTCATTTCGGAAGCTTTGGCTTTAGCTTTTTTATCAAAGAAAAAACAAATGTCTTGGCTGTTTGCTTTTTCCATTGAGGCCAAATCGGCAATAGTTTCTGAAGCTTTCGAGGCATCAAGCAGCTCCGCCCCGCAAATCTCAGCAATTTGAGCCAAAGTCAAAGGCCCTTTATTTTTATAAAATCGTACATCAACCATGTGTACTGTCCCTCCTCCATAAATGGAATAACAATTAGGCAAATTTTTATATCGCTCCAGACGAAATGCTATTACTCAGCACCCACTCATAAAATCGCCCTAATAACCCATAATACGAGCTTTAAGTTAAAGTTCGGAGAATGAGTCGTATAATAAGAAATTAGGAATTTTGCGACTGAGTGTATAAAGGAATACACGATTGGAGCAAAATATCCGACATTTCTGTATTAGACGACCATTATACAAACTTTAAAGTTCGGAGTTTGATGTTAGTAGAGTAGTTTCTAGGAGCGAAACAAACCCTAGCGTAGATAGACCTACGTGGGTTTGTTGAGTTCTCCGTAAAATCGCTCTAATAACCCAAAATACGACCTTCAAAGTTCGGATAGTGGATTTAGTAGAGTAGTTTTTAGGGCGAGAAAAATTTTAGTGTAGATAGAGCTACATGAATTTTTCGAGACCCGCTAAACTAATAACCCAAAATACGAACTTTTATTAAAAGGTCAGAGTTTGAGGTTAGTAGAGTGATTTCTAGGAGCGAAACAAACCCTAGCGTAGATAGACCTACGTGGGTTTGTTGAGTTCTCCGTAAAATCGCTCTAATAACCCAAAATACGACCTTCAAAGTTCGGATAGTGGATTTAGTAGAGTAGTTTTTAGGGCGAGAAAAATTTTAGTGTAGATAGAGCTACATGAATTTTTCGAGACCCGCTAAAACTGCTCTAATAAACCACTAGACGAACTTTTATAGGCGTGTACCGAAATTCAACCGGAACACCTCTGTCTCATCATATTTTTCTTTGACAATCGGGAAGGCAAAGTCAATATCGATTTGCCCCATCGGCGATAGCCATTGGAAACCAAAACCGGTGGCCACACGCGGAGATGAAGAATATTCCACATCTCGACTGTTGATACCGTCAGGTTTACCAAGCATACCAACATCAACAAAGGTACGTCCGCGAACCCCAACCTCGTCTAGACCGATTGGGAACATCAGTTCCGAACCGGTATAAAGCATCCAGTTACCACCTAAAGCATCATTAGTGTATTTATCACGAGCTCCGATACCGGCAAATTCAAAACCGCGCATATTAGAGCCGCCGAGATAATAGCGTTGCGACAAGCGCACATCTTCACCGCCATAACCGGCGATATATCCGGCATTTAAGAACATCTTTAAGGTGTAGTAATCTGCCATAGTGAAATATTGATAAGCTTTGGTATCAAAACGCAGATATTTTTCATCACCGCCCAGACCTGCCACATCATTACCAAAGGAGAGATAATAGCCTTCTTTGGGGTTAATGGCGCTATCGCGTTTATCATAAACCAAAGTCTGACCGACTACCGAACCGGTACTGGTTCCTTCTTCTGCTTTGATGTATTTAGAAGAGTCGTTATCAACATTCGTAATTTTGTCTTGGCGCAAGGTGTAGCGGAACTGCTGAGATAAGTCATCAGTATAATTCCAGCCCAAACGCAAACGCCCACCGGTAGTTTCGCTATCATAAGAACCTTCGTCTTGATAGTCTTCTTCGGTTCGGAACAAATCCACACCGGCGCTCAAACGACGTCCCAAGAAATATGGTTCGGTAAAACTGACGTCATATTCCTGTGTACGTTGCGAAACCGCCAAGTCCAAACCAAGTTGTTGGCCTTTGCCTTGGAAGTTATTTTCGACCACACCGGTACGAACCAAAGCCCCGTTAACGGTAGAATATCCCACACCGACATTAAAATATCCGGTAGATTTTTCATCAACTTTAACATTGATATCTGCTTTATTATCATCTTTGGGTACAGTCTGGATATCAACTTTGCTAAAGTAATCCAGATTTTCCACATTCCGACGAGATGCTTTAATTTTAGCTGTATTAAAGGCATCACCCTCATCGATTCGGAACTCACGACGAATAACCTCATCTTCGGTTCTGGTGTTTCCGGTAATATTAATTTTATCAACGAACACTCGTTCACCTTCCATAATATGGAAAATGACATCAATTTCGCCGGTTTGCATATTTTTGACCAGCTCCGGTGTAACCTCAATAAAGGCAAAGCCTTTTTTACCGAGTTCATCGGTCAACGCCTCGACAGATTTGTCAACGGCCTCGGCATTGTACCAATCTCCGGTTTCAAAAGTAACTTCCTCAAACAAGGGTTCCACTTTAACATCGGAAAGCGCCGAAACCACATCAATTTTGCGCACCTTATAGCGAGGTCCTTCATCCAAGACATAGTTCAGCACAAAAGAAGTTTTATCCGGGCTCAGCTCACCCATAGCCGAAACCACACGAAAATCAGCATAACCATGTTTGAGATAGAAGCGCCGTAACAATTCTTTATCATAGTTAGTTTTTTCGGCATCATAATTTTCTTTCGCCGAAAAGATACGATACCAGCGGCTTTCCTTGCTCATAATTTCTTCTTGCAAATCGTCATCGGAATAGTGTTTATTACCGACAAAGTTCACTTTACTGATTTTAGCTTCCGGTCCTTCATCAATCTCATAAATCAAATCCACACGGTTTTGGTCCCGTTTAATAATTTTAGGATCGACCACTGCGGCATAACGTCCGGCCCGTTTATACACTTCCAAGATACGCTGGACGTCTTCTTGCACCTTTGCGCGAGAATAGATAGAGCGAGGCCCGAGCTGGACCTCTGTTTCCAGCATTTCGTCGCTGATAGCATCATTCCCGTCAAAAGCGCGTTTATTCACAATCGGATTTTCGACCACATTGATATTAAGGACATTTCCGCCGTCCACATTAAACGACACATCGGTAAACAAGCCGGTAGCATAGAGTTGTTTTAAGGCCTCATCCAACTTTTCTTGCGACACATTCTGGTCATTTTGGATATCCACATACGAAAGTACCGTTTCTTGCTCCACTCTTTGCAAACCCGAGATATTAATCCCCTTCACATAGACATCGGCAGCGCTAGCCGCAGTAGACATCAGCAAAGAAACGGTTAGTCCCAACACACCAATTTTTTTCATCGGTCACTTTCCTTCATAATAAAAACTTTTTTAGTTTTAATCTTTTCCGAACCATCTGTCAAACAAATGAGTCAAATCATTCCACGTTGCAAACACCAGCAAGGCCAAAATCAGAGCCAAACCGATTTTAAACATATATTCTTTGACTTTTTCGTTCATTTCGCGTCGGGTAATAATTTCAATCAGACAAATCAAGACTTGTCCGCCGTCCAAAACCGGAATGGGGAACAAATTTAACAACCCGAGATTAATCGACAACAACGCCATAAAGACCAAAAAGCTCATCAGGCTATGTTGTTTTGAAATATCTCCGGTCATTTCCGCAATCCGGATAACTCCGCCCACATCATCGGCATTTCTGCGCCCGGTCAACATTTGACCGATTCCGCGCAAAGTTGCGTCAGTAATTGTCCAAGTTTCATCAGCGGCATTTTTAAAAGCCTGCCACAAGGATAAATCTTCTTTTTGCACTTCCACCACATTAACCGAGCGCACCCCTAGCATAGCTTTGGTCACTTTTTGACCGTCTGCACCTTCGATTTCGGTTTCTTTGAGCATCACGGTCAGTGTAAGCGGTTTGCCCTCACGTTCAATGTCAAGCACGGCTTTACCATCGGTAATCAGGTCCACTTCGCGCTGCAAATCGGTAAAAGATTCCACTTTCTGACCATTGATAGCGAGCACTCGGTCATTAACCATCATACCGCTTTGCGCCGCAGCACTGCCTTCAATCACCTCACCGATAATCGGAGGAAAGGTCATCTTGCCCATAAAGTAGAAAATTCCCATAAACACCAAAATGGCAAAGATATAGTTTGCCGCCGGCCCGGCCACGGCAATGGCCAATTTTTTTGAAGGTGGCTGGAACAAGAAAGAATGTTTCTTTTCTTCTTCGGAAAGAGATTGAGCTTCCTCGCCCGGAGCCGTACTGCTGGCATCGGCATCGCCCAACATTTTTACAAAACCGCCCAAGGGAATGAGCGCAATTTTCCAACGCGTTCCGTGTTTGTCGTTAAAACCCCAGATTTCGCGCCCAAAGCCGATAGAAAATTCTTCAACTTTCACCCCGCAAGAGCGCGCAATCAAAAAATGTCCCAGCTCGTGCACAAACACCAAAATTCCGAGCAGGATAAGAAACGGCACCAAATAATAAAAAATATTAATCAGCCAATCCATCTTTGCAAATCCTTACCATATCTAGAGAAGAATGATTACCAAATAGAGCACCGGAGCCGCCAAGAGCATACCATCAATACGGTCAAACACTCCACCGTGTCCGGGGATTAAGTTGCTGGAATCTTTCAGCCCCAACCGACGTTTGATAGCCGACTCGCACAAATCGCCGATTTGCGCCACCACCGCCAGCGCCATCGCCCCACCAATCAATATCCAAAGCGGATTGTCGCGCAACCCGAGATAATAGCAGAACACACCGCAAACCACTCCGGCCAAGAGCACCCCGCCGATAAGTCCGGACCAAGTTTTGTTCGGACTGATTTTGGGAGCAAGCTTTGGTCCTCTGAGCGATGTTCCGACAATATATCCGCCCACATCAACACTCCAGACCGCCAAAATCAGCCACATCACCCCGACCCAATCCGTAACATGATAAATCCACATCATGGTACCAATCCCCAAAGAAATGTAGGGTACCCCCAAGATTAAGAGTCTCGGATGTTCTTCTTTTCGGGCCTTATAGGCAGTTAAGATACCGGCCGCCAAAATAATGATTAACCACAACAAAGAGAGCGGAAACATTACCGACACCACCATACAAAGTGTATAAATAGTGGCATAAAGCGCCGGATTGTTAGTTTTAATCATCGTGCCCCATTCCCAAGACAACATCGCCCCGATAAGAAGAAGCAACAAGAACCAAAACGGGTCACCAAAATAAACCGAGGCCACCACCACCGGCACCATCACCAGCGACGACAGTGCTCTCAGCCCAAAACCGCCAAACTTACGCTTTTCCATATCTTCTCTCCCGTTTATTGTAGTTCTCAATAATTTTTTCGAGTTCAGCGCGGTCAAAATCCGGCCACAGCACCTCCGAAAAATACAATTCGGCATAAGCAATCTGCCACAGCAGATAATTGCTCAGTCTTTGCTCACCGCTGGTCCGTATCACCAAATCGGGATCCGGAATTTCTTGGGTATAGAGCATATCCGCAAACACTTTAGTATCAATTTCATCGGGTTTGATATCACCGCGCTTAGCCAAAGTTGCCAATTTGCGCGCCGCATGCACAATCTCCTGACGCGAACCATAGCTCAGTGCAATACAAACCGTTAGTTTCTTGTTGTTTTGAGTTTCCACTTCCAACTGTTTCATCAAAGCCCTGATATCGGCCGGCAACATCTCGCGCTCACCAATAAACATGATGCGCACACCGTTTTCTTGCAGTTCGGTAATTTCACTTTTGAGATATTGGCGCAACAAGTCCATCAAATCATTAACTTCATCGGGACTGCGTTGCCAATTTTCGGTCGAAAAAGCAAACAAAGTCAAATATTTGACTCCGAGTTCTCCGGCTGCCTGCACCACTTCCTTGACGCGTTCTGCACCTTTTTTGTGTCCCAAAGAGCGTGGCATTCCGCGTTTTGCGGCCCACCGCCCGTTACCATCCATAATAATGGCAATATGTTGTAATTTTTGTGTTTCCTTATTACTCAAAACAGTCCTCATAAATGCTAATATGACTCAAAAATTCTGTTCCTATCGGATACAGAAACCCGTCCGTTTTTTAGCTTATACCTGCAAAATATCTTTTTCTTTGGTAGCTTGTAGTTCATCAAGCTTTTTGATAGATTCGTCGGTAAGTTTTTGCACTTCGTTTTCAAATCTTTTTTCTTCATCTTCGGAAATCAGATTATCTTTTTTGAGTTTTTTGATACCATCAAGCGCATCACGACGAATATTGCGCACTGCCACTTTAGCCGATTCGGTATACTTACCGGCCACTTTGACCAGCTCTTTGCGGCGTTCTTCGCTGAGCGGCGGAATGGGGATACGAATCAGCTGACCGTCCGATGCCGGATTCAATCCCAAATCAGATTCGCGAATAGCTTTTTCGACCGCTTTGGCCATACTTCTGTCCCACACGCTAACAGAGAGAGTGCGCGCATCGGGCACGCTGATAGTTCCCACCTGAGAGAGCGGGGTCATACTGCCGTAGGCTTCCACCATAATTCCATCCAGCAAGCTGGCATGAGCTCGTCCGGCTCTAAGCCCCGAAAAATCCGCTTTAAGCGTTTCCAAAGTCTTGTCCATTCTGGTTTTGGCATCAGATTTAATTGCATCAAATTCAGACATTATTGTACCTCACGTTTAATTATCGTAAAACTTCCTTCCCCGCACACGGCCTTCATCAGCGCATCGGGAGCATTTTGAGCAAACACCACCACGGGAATATTATTTTCGCGCGCCAAAGCCACTGCGGCAGTATCCATAACTTTTAACTGACGATTGATTACTTCGTCATAATCGACCACCTCAAACTTTTTGGCTTGAGGATTCTTTTTTGGATCGGCATCATACACCCCGTCCACCTGAGTTGCTTTTAGAATAACCTCGCATTGCATTTCCGAGGCTCGAAGGGCCGCCGCCGTATCGGTCGTAAAGAACGGATTACCGGTTCCGGCCGCAAAGATGATGATTCTTTTTTTCTCCAAATGGCGCAACGCGCGGCGATAGACATAATGCTCGCACACATCGGGAATATTGAGACCGGAAAGCACCCGCACTTCCGTCCCGATTTCTTCCAATGCATTTTGCAGATAGAGTGCATTCATCACCGTTGCCATCATCCCGACTTGGTCCGCCACCGTTCGGTTCATACCTTGAGAAGCCTCTTTAGCCCCGCGAAAGATATTACCGCCGCCGACCACCAAACAAACCTCGACCCCGGCTTCATACACATCTTTAATTTGCCTAGCCAAGCTTTTAATCACCTCAGCCGACATTCCGAAACTTTTATCTCCCATCAACCCCTCGCCCGAGAGCTTGAGCAAGATTCTCTTATATTTAGGTTTCATGATTCCTCTTGATAACAATTTTTTTCCATATTAACGGCTTTTAGCATTTTGTCATCAAGTTTCTTACACTTTTACTATAAAAAAAACAGTTTTGAGAAGTTATCTTCACCGCCAAAAATAAGGTTGAAAAACTTGGCTTAAAGTTTTACAAAGATAAAAACAGCAAAAAACAGAAGGATATAATACCATGGATTTGACCACGACTTTTATTTTATGCGCCCTTGGGGGTTATGTGTTAGGTTCCATTCCCTTTGGACTGGTTATCACTCGCCTAGCCGGATTAGGAGATATCCGCAAAATCGGCTCCGGAAACATTGGCGCCACCAACGTCTTGCGTACCGGACACTGGGGCTTGGCCTTGTTGACCATAATCTGCGATGCCTCCAAAGCCGGATTTGCCGCCCTGATTGCGCTTTACGTCGTACCCTCAAATGAAATGTTTTTCTGCAACAACTTGACCACCACCGCCATTTTTGGCAGCTTGATAGCCGGTACTGCCGCCATTTTGGGGCACAATTTCCCGATTTGGCTCAAGTTCAAAGGCGGCAAAGGCGTGGCCTCGGCCTTCGGATTTTTCTTAGCCACGGCACCTGAGGTGGCTGGCCTTGCCTTGCTGACCTGGTTGTTTGTAGCCTTCACCACTCGCTATTCCTCGCTTTCGGCCATCACGGCAGCGGTCATGGTTCCGGTTTATGCCTTTTTCTTTGCCTCTCCGGTCAATGCGATTTTCTATAGCCTGATAGCCTTGTTGGTATTGGTTCGCCACCGCGGCAACATTGCAAGACTAATTAAAGGCGAAGAGAGCAAAATTTCTTTTAAGAAGAAGAAATGATATAAACCACAAGGACTCAGAATATGATTTTTATCTATTTCATTCTTATTTTTGCCATTTCTTACCTCATCGGCACTATCCCCTGCGGTTTGGGGCTGGCCAAATTATTCCGCCTCAAAGAAATACCTAAAAATCTTGACGGTTATGTCAGCTTTGGCAGTCTCTGGCACTCTAAACATTGGTTCTTAGCTATAATCACACTGATTTTAGAAATTTCTAAAATAATTATAGTCACTTTTATCATTTATCTAACCGAAACATTTCATAACTTACCTTTGATTAATATTGATATCTTCCATCAATATATATATGACTGCCCCAAATACACCACTGGTATTTGTTCACCACGTCACATAAACCTCTTTGGGCAAGACGTACAAGTTAGAGATGCTATCAGTTCCATTAAATTTTTCGCTTTAATAGTTGGTCAAATTTTCCCCTGTTGGACTAGATTTAAAGGTAGTACCGGAACTCTGTTTGCAATCTTATTTATAATATTTCCAACACTAATTTTGACTCCATTATTCACATTAGCTTTCATCATTACATGGTTAATTGTACTGTTCTTCACTAAATATATGTGTTTAGCAAATATCATCAGTATAACCATTTGGCCTTTAATTATGCTGATAGGAGGTTTTATTCATAACCCTGAAATATCAACCATTATTAATTTTATTCCTATAGCAATACGATATATTGCACTAGCCCTTTTAGTAATTTTGGGGCACCGCGGACACATCACCCGCTTGCTAAAAGGCCAAGAACCAAAATTTTCATTTAAGAAGAAAAATAAGGAGCTAAAAGCATGAACTTAACATTAATAAACATATCTATCATCATCGGATGCACTCTGATAGGCTACCTTTTCGGTAGCTTCCCCTGTGGAAAGCTTGTTGCTAAGCTGGCTGGTCTCCAAGAATTGCCGCTCAACAAGTCCGGACGCATAAGCGTTGCCAGTCTGTGGCAATCCAAGCACTGGCTGCTATCAACAATGACCATTATATTCATTCTTTTCAAATTTGCCCTTAGTATCGCTGTTTCATTTGCAATCATAAAACTTGACTATAACTCATATGTTTCCTGTTCATACTCCACCATTTGTGATGAACAAGGCAAAAACTGCAAATCTGTTGCCAGTGCTTGCACCTTCAATCCCCAAGCATTTCCTAAAGAATCATACTCTTATACAATTGGAGTATCCCATTCTGGTAAAACAATGCAAATTGAAACCCTAGAACCAATTGGTGTGAGACAAACAAAAGAACTAATATATCTATCATCTGGAATCCTATGTATATTAGCTTTCATCATCGGCACATTTTGCCCCTTAAGAGGTAAAAGAAAGAAAAAATGATACCAGCGGCCGAGCTCATCAAGTGCCTGCAACTGATTAACTCAGAAAACGTCGGGCCGGTAACTTTCTACAAGCTCATAGTGCGTTATCGCAGTTTGGATAACGCCTTAGAATCCCTGCCGAGTTTGCCCAAATACCGACTGTTTTCCAAAGCTCAGGCGCAAAGAGAATATGAGCTCGCCCGCTCCAAAAACATTCAAATCATCAGCATTTTTGATGACGAATATCCAAATGAGCTCAAGCAAATTAACGATGCCCCGCCGATTCTATATGTCCGCGGCCGATTAGACTTGCTCAAAGCCCCCGCCGCCTTGGCCATTGTCGGCGCACGCAATGCCTCGATTAACGGGCGCAAAACCGCCTCTCATATTGCCTATGACCTCACCAACAACGGCGTTTTGGTAGTTTCCGGCATGGCGCGCGGTATCGATTCGGCCGCCCATAAAGGTGCCATGTATGCCCGCAATCAAAAAGGAGCCACTTTAGCTGTTTTAGGCACTGGGGTAGATGTCCCCTACCCTGCGGAAAATCGCCGATTATATGAGCAAATCTGCGAACAAGGCGCGGTTGTATCGGAGTTTCCGCTCGGCACTGAACCCCAAGCCCAAAACTTTCCGCGCCGCAACCGCTTAGTTTCGGCACTCACGCAAGGCACATTGGTAGTTGAGGCCACCACGCATTCCGGCTCGCTGATAACCGCCCGACTGGCCTTAGAACAAGGCAAAGATATTTTTGCAGTTCCCGGTTCTCCACAAGATGCCCGCGCTTTAGGTCCCAACAAATTAATCAAGGAAGGCGCTATTTTGGCGGAATCTGCCGACGATATTTTGAGCCATTTTAATCCCGAAAAACAACAACAGTTGATAGAATATGTTGACAAGTTGCAAAAAAATGCCGATTATCCGGCAAAGGATAATCTAAAAGAAGCGAGCCCGCCTAATGATGATGTCAAGCAGAGCGAAACTTCTTCGATTATCGATTGTCTGAGCCGCGAGGGCACCTTGGTTGATGAGATTATCAGAAAAACCGGACAAGATGCCGCCACGGTCTCACTGGCATTATTAGAATTAGAATTAAGCGGCAGAATTGAGCGCCAACCCGGCAACAAAGTTGCGTTGATAAAATAGGAAACTTTAACAGAGTAGAAGAACAATGAAATTAGTTATTGTAGAGTCTCCGGCCAAAGCCAAAACCATCAACAAATACCTTGGAAGCGACTACAAAGTTTTAGCCAGCTTTGGTCATATCCGCGATTTGCCGAGCAAAGACGGTTCCGTCCGTCCCGATGAAGATTTTGCCATGAGCTGGGAGTTAAGCCCCGGCGGCAAAAAGCACCTCAATGATATTATCGCCGCGGTTAAAGATGCCGACACCATTATCCTCGCCTCCGACCCGGATAGAGAAGGAGAAGCCATTGCTTGGCATATTTTGGAAGAACTGACCGCTCGCAAAAAAATCAAAGACAAAAAAATTGAGCGCGTCGTCTTTCACGAAATCACCAAAAAAGCCGTGACCGAGGCCATCAAAAACCCCCGCCAAATTGACAATAACTTAGTTTCGGCCTACATGGCGCGCCGCGCATTAGATTATCTGGTGGGGTTTACTTTGTCGCCGGTTTTGTGGCGCAAGCTCCCCGGTTCCAAGTCGGCCGGCCGCGTGCAGTCAGTGGCTTTGCGTTTAGTCTGCGACCGCGAAACCGAAATTGAAAAGTTCAAATCCGAAGAATATTGGACCGTTGATGTTGACTTGCTCACCTCAAAGCAAGCACTGATTCGCTCACACCTGATTAATTTGGATGGCAAAAAACTAGAAAAATTTGACCTCAACACCGAGGCCAAAGCCATGGAAGCCAAAGCCAAGATTGAGGCTCAAAACTTTAGCATTGACAATGTGGAGCGCAAAAAAGCCAATCGCTATCCGGCTCCGCCGTTCACCACTTCCACTTTGCAGCAAGAAGCCGCGCGCAAACTGCGTTTTTCCGCCAAGAAAACCATGCAGATTGCCCAAAAGCTCTATGAAGACGGACATATTACTTATATGCGTACCGACGCGGTAAACTTGTCAGAAGAAGCTATTGCCGCCTGCCGTGAAGCCATTGTCAAATATTTTGGTGAGGCTTATCTGCCCAAAACCGCCAAAGAATATAAGACCAAGTCCAAAAACGCGCAAGAAGCTCACGAGGCCATTCGTCCGGCGCACGTTTCCGACACCCCCAAAAAGCTCGAGGGTAAACTTGACAGCGATGCCCACAAGCTATATGAGCTGATTTGGAAACGTACCGTGGCTTGCCAAATGAACCCTGCCGTTTTGGACAAGGTAGTAGTTGATGCCATTTCGCAAGATAAGCAAATTTTGCTCCGTGCCAATGGGCAGGTAATTGAGTTTGATGGGTTCTTGAAGTTATATCAAGAAAGCCGCGATGACGACAGCGAAGACGACGAAAACCGCATTTTGCCAAATGTCGAAAAAGGCGAAAATGTTGACAAAGGCGAAATCCGCCCCGAACAACATTTCACCACCCCGCCCCCGCGCTATACGGAAGCCAGCCTGGTCAAAAAGTTGGAAGAATTAGGCATCGGCCGTCCGTCCACTTATGCCAGCATCATGGCGGTTTTGCAAGAGCGCAAATATGTGCGGGTTGAGAAGTTGCGTTTCATTCCCGAAGACCGCGGACGCATTGTAACGGTGTTCCTGGAAAACTTCTTCAAGAAATATGTCGAGTATGATTTTACGGCCCAGTTGGAAGAATTTTTAGATGATGTTTCCAATGGTCAGATGGAATGGAAAAAGCTCTTGGGTGGCTTTTGGACCAAGTTCATCAAGACGGTGGAATCTGTTCAGCCGCTCCAAATCACCGAGGTCATCAACAAGATTGACGAGGCCTTGTCTTATCACCTGTTCCCGCCGCGTGAAGACGGTTCCGACCCGAGAGTTTGTCCCGAGTGCGGCAAAGGCAGACTGAGCATCAAACTCGGCAAGTTTGGCGCCTTTATCGGTTGTTCTAACTATCCGGAGTGCAAATATACCAAACCGCTCGTTGATACCGCCGACGAAGAAGCTGCCGCCACGCCAAAGGCCAACAATGGCGAAGATAAAGTTTTAGGTGAACAAAATGGCCTGAAGATTTATCTCAAAAAAGGTCCGTATGGATATTATCTCCAACTTGGCGAAGATGCTACTGCCACGACCGAAAAACCCAAACGCGTGGCTTTGCCCAAAAATTTGAGTCCGGAAGAAGTTAGTTTGGAACAGGCTAGTATCTTGATAAATTTGCCCAAACAACTTGGCAATGGCATTGAGGCCAATATTGGCAAATTCGGACAATATATTAAACAGGGCGGCAAATCGCGCTCCTTAACCGGCAATGATAATATCTTCAACATCACCCTGGAGCGAGCCGAAGAATTGCTCAAAAATGTTGCCGAAAGACCGGTCGGCAAAGTCCTTGGCCAGCACCCCAAAGATAAAGGCGACATCAGCCTAAATTCAGGGCGTTATGGTCCTTACCTCAAGTGGGGCAAGAACAATTATGCCATTCCCAAAGAATATAAGGGCAAAGAATTGAGCTTGGAAGATGCGCTCAAAATCATTGATAACAAAAAATAACCTCCTCCCCGAAATGACCTTTCGGGGATTTTTTTGCTTGCAATTTTGATAAGATTGATTAAGCTTTAACTGCACTCGGGAGAGCCGAGTGCGGAGTGTAGTAACTCCTTATACAGAAAGAAAGCTCCTTGAATGGGGAGCGACCGGAATAAGTATGCCTTGTGCATAACGAAGAAGGTCGACTGTTTCTGTATGCAGTTACTAACTCCCCGCCTTAGGAACGCTAGGGCGGTTTCTTTTTAACTAGAAACCTAAAGGGAGTTTATAACCATGAGTCACAATTACCGCCGTCAAGCTTGGCAGGAATGCCAAAAAGAAATTGGCGAAAAAATTAAGGATATGCGCTTGGAGTTAGATTTACCTCCACAAATTGCCGCCGAACTTTTGCATATCGGATTAAACCAGCTTTTCTACCTTGAAAACGGCTATATTGGGAAAATGCAAATTACAGTTCTCCATGCCTTAGCTTATAAATATCATTATAAATTAAAAATAAGTTTTGAGAAAAAGACATAACCCCACCCAAGAATTTACCAATTTTATTCCTCCCCTCAAAAGCAGCATACACTAAAAAAGGGGAAAACCCCCTCCGATTATTTTTCGGAAGGGGTTTCGTTTTCGGGATTAAACATTTTATACAAAGTAATAATCCGTTGTTCAGAAGCGTTGAGTTTATCTTCGCCTCCGAAATTGATTTGCTCGTACAGCCTGCGAATGTGCGGGAAAATCATTTGATTTAACCCGCTCTTTTTAATTTCATCTTCAATGTCGCGGATGAAATTAAAAGTTTCTTGGCTGATAGTTGTTCCATAAAACGGAAATTCCAGAAGAGTACCTGAGGGGTGCTCCCAGATATGGAGTGAATCTTTAATATAGCGATACACTATTATCTTGATTTCCTTTGCTTTTACAACATCTTTTACGGTGTTGTAAGATTTTTGAACCAAGCTGACTTGCTCTTCAAAAATTTCAGGGTCATCGGAAAAAACCGTTTTTAAGGCAATTTGCATTTCCTCAGGAGTTATTTCTCCATCTAAATCAATGATGGTGATACCTGATTTAATGCGCTGAATTTGGCTCAGTCGCCTTTCATCAAACAATAGACCAGCCTTTTTAGTCTTGCTGGCCAATTGCACTAGCCGTTGCAACTCTGCAATAGTTGGGGCAGCTTGTGCCATTTCTTGAGCCAGAGCCATATACGGCGCCAGCAATTCAAGAAATTTGTTGAGTTGTTTTTTGATGAGAAACCTGCTGACACGCGGGCGAGCAACCGGCATGTCTTGCAAATTTTCAACACTGAATGTGCTATTGTGCACTTCCAGTGAATGAGACATCTCAAAGTGCTCCGGTGTATTGGCAGATGATACTTCCTGCAAATAGAGCTGAGCATTTTTTTGGATTTCTTGACAGCCGATACTGTTGTTTTGCAACATATCAGCCACCAGGGCGGCCTCATTTTTGAGGTGGTAATGGACGAGCCTCTGGAGCAACTGAGCTCGTATCATTTTTTCCAAGCCACTGAGCTCATAGACGTAGCCCATGACTTCGTCATACTCAATGCCGGCCAATACCATACGGCTGGCGAATTTGAGACTCTCGGGCATAAGGCCCACCAACAGTTCTTTTTCGTCTTTACTAAGTTCTCTTTTTTTTGCCATAACTTAAATAATTTATTTGATTAATAATTTTTTTCTAACCGACATTATAGACATAAAATGACCAAAAAATCAACTAAAAAAACTTTATAAGCGAAAATTTTTGCCCGAGCATAACAAAACCCCGTTTCTGCGAACAGAAAACGGGGTGATGATTACTCATATAACTTGGCTATGTAATTATGTCCGTGCAAAATTAAGTGCTCGTGGACAAATTGCTTATAGCCGGCTTCCATAATGCGCCAATTGTATTGGGCTAACAAATACAAAACAGCCTCACTCAACTCTCGGGACTGACCGTCGAGAATTGCGCTTAACAATTCTTGGGAGATTCTGCCATCTGCAAAAATATCCTCTAAAAACACCACTGTTAAAGCCCGCGTGCGCTGGTGGCTCAATCCGGCTCGAATAAGCTGGTAAAATGTCGCTTTATCATCCAAATGCGGGTAGCGACCAACAAATTCGAACAAATAATATGCAAAATTACGGTAGTCGTCATTGCCGATGTAGGGCTTTTTTAACAGTTCTAAAATTTGTTTTTGTTCCATGATAATAAGATTTAAAAGAAAGCCTCTGCAATGCCAAAGCATTACAGAGGGTTTCAACAAGTTAATCATTTCAGCGATACAGTCGACATACGTCGGCATAGAGAGTGTCTAAATCCAAACTGCGGTTACGGCCTTGCGTTTCCTTTAGTCGGATATAGAAGTACAAGTCTTTCTTTTGGTTTGTCAGGACGTCTGCGTAGGTGAACAAAAATCCCCACACCTCATCAATAACCAAGTCAGAAAGCATCATTTTTGCCCAGAGGAAGACATCGCTCATGCCTTGTTTTAGGCTATCTTCCCACAGTTGCAGTGCCGCCTGAGAAACCTCTGTCATGGGGTATTTGCTCCCCTCATAAATGAGGTTGGCTATCTGGATAGGAAATTCTTTATAGTATTTCATATCGCAGAAACCGATAATCTCATGCAACACGTCAGCGCTGAGCTTTAATTCTTTGGACTTTAGGTCTTTGAAGTAGGCTTTACGCTGTTTACGAAGCATGTGGTACAAGGTTTCAATCTTTGCCTTGATTTCTTCCCGATGGATGATTTCAGGGCTATAGCGATCCTCATTGCCGGCAAATTTACTCTCTTTGGCTTTTTGGGCCAAGGACCACACCAGAGGGTCTTTTTGGAAAAGAGCCTCATTTTGCTGGAAATAATCTTGAGCAACTTTGGGGACAAAGTCAGCCGAGAATATCATTTTCCACAAAAATTGGTTCAAACGAGCCCTTTGCATCCGCGTGAAAAACTCCGAGCAAATCTTACGGATATCATCATCCGGATATTTAATTGCTTCGGTTAGAAATTCCGACATTTGGATGGGATACCTATCGTACAAGATAGGCGAGGTGAGAAAGATTACATCTTTCATCGTAAGCTTACGTTCATTTTGCCATTGAGAAGTACGGTCGAGAAGATACCTCTTTCGCTCAGCACGCATCTGCTTGGTAATGTTTTCAATAATCTCTTTCACAGATTCCCGATCCTTCTCGGATGGGGTCAGACGATGAAGCGGAGCTTGAATTTTTCCGCTTGATGGTTCTGCTTTTTTCTGTTTTGCCTCACGCTTTTTCTTGCGTTCTTCACGCTTTTTAATCGCTTCCGGTGTGTTTGCCAAGTCGACAATCACTTTTTCTGATAATTTTTGTGCCATAATTAAAAAAATTAAAAATATTAATGAAAATAATAGAATTTTGTCATCAATATACAAAATTTTTTTGTTTTTTACAACCCCTTTTTCATTGTAATTTAACTTTTTTGAGATAAATTGCTTTAAAATAGATTTTTTGCGTGTTGAGGTCAGGTATGAAGATATCAAAAGTTGGTAAAATCGGTATACTCGGTGTAGTGGTTGTGGCAGCCGTTTCTCTAATCTATGGTTGCTCCAAACAAGATAGTGACACCTATATCACCCAAAAACTTGAAAAAGGCAAGATTATTCAGAAAATTACCGCTTCCGGCATTATTAATCCGATTTCAACCATTAATATCGGTACGCAAGTATCCGGCACCATTTCAGAGATTTTGGTCGACTACAACTCCTTGGTCAAAAAAGGTCAGCTCTTGGCCCAAATTGATCCGGCCTTGTTTGAGGCTACCGTGGCTCAACGTCAGGCCGCGCTTGATATTGCCAGAGCAGAAGTTGATGTTTCTAAAAACGATATTGTCTACTACAAAAAAAATCTGGAGCGCATCAAAAAACTTAATTCCTCGCGCTACTCGGCTGACAAAGAACTCGAATCTGCTCAGCGCGATTATGACAATGCCATTGTCCAGCTCAAGCTCCAAGAAGCTCAAGTAAAACAAGCAGAAGCCTCGCTCAACTCGGCCGAAATTGATTTGCACTATACCAAAATTGTTTCACCGGTTGATGGAATTGTGGTGTCTAAAGAAGTGGAAGTCGGGCAGACCGTGGCGGCCAGTTTCCAAACCCCGACTTTGTTTAACGTGGCCGAAGATTTAACCAAAATGCAAATTGAAGCCTCAATTGTGGAGGCCGATATTTCCAAAGTCAAAGAAGGTCAAACCGCCGAATTTAGTGTTGACGGCTATCCCGATGAAATTTTTGTCGGTCAGGTCACCCAAGTGCGCAACCAAGCTATTACTACCTCCAACGTGGTGACCTATGAAGTGATTATTGAAATTGACAACAGCGCACAAAAGCTCAAACCCGGAATGACCGCCAATGTTGATATTATCACAGCTCAAAAAGATGATGCACTTTTAGTCCCCAACAAAGCCTTGCGCTTCTATATGGAAGATGAAAACGGCCAAAAACAACGCTATTCCGACAAAGGTATTTGGGTACTCGAAAATAATCAGCCGCGGCGAATTTCCATCAAAACCGGAATCTATGATGATGACAAAACCGAAGTCATTTCTGAGGATTTGCATGAGGGGATGGACATCATTTTGGAAAAGCTTAGCAGTAAAGATAAAAATGCTCGTGCCATGAGAATGAGGATGCCCCGCTAATGGCTTTAATTGAGCTCAAAAATCTATGCAAAAGCTATCAAGTCGGGGAAATGAAACTCGATATCTTAAAGCATATTTCCCTGACCATTAATGATGGTGAATTTGTGGCGATTATGGGACCTTCTGGTTCCGGAAAATCGACCATGATGAATATTTTGGGTTGTCTTGATAAGCCAAGCTCGGGAAAATATTTCTTAGACGGCATTGATGTCGGCAAGCTCGATAGTGACGAGCTAGCCTCCATTCGTAACCAAAAGATTGGGTTTGTATTTCAGGGGTTCAACCTCTTGTCGCGCACCTCAGCGCTTGAAAATGTCGAACTCCCGATGGTTTATGCCAAAGTTCCGGCCGAAGAACGCAAAGAGCGCGCCGCAAAAGCACTAAAATCCGTGGGGCTTGGCAGTCGTATGGACCATCAGCCCAATCAGCTTTCCGGGGGTCAGCAACAGCGTGTGGCTATTGCCAGGGCCGTGGTGAACGAAGCTCCGATTATTTTTGCCGATGAGCCGACCGGTAATCTTGATACTAAAATGAGCGTGGAAATTATGGAGCTCTTTACCAAACTCAATCGTGAGCTTGGGCGCACCATTATATTGGTTACTCACGAGGAGGATATTGCGCGCTACAGCGATCGTATTATCAAAATTGTTGACGGACAGATTCATTCTGATGCAAAGGTGGAAAAATAATGGTCGATTTGAAAACAATTTTCAGTATTGCCATTCGGGCTATTCGCGCTAACAAAATGCGTTCCACTCTGACCAGCCTTGGTATTATTATCGGGGTGGCGGCTGTGATTGTAATGCTGGCAATTGGTAACGGAGCTCAGATATCCATCCAAAACGAAATGCGTACCATGGGCTCTAACCTGATTATTGTTCGTTCCGGAGTATCAACCTCCAGCGGAGCACGTGGCGGACATGGTTCGCAACCGACCATGAAACTCAGCGACGGCAATGCCATTCAAGAAAAAATTCCGGCAATCAAATTGGCAGCTCCGGTTTTGAGCGAAGTGGCTCAGCTGGTGGCCGGCAATAACAACTGGTCCACCCAAATTACCGGTACCGATAATCGCAATTTTCTGATTAAGGAATGGAACTTGGCCTATGGTCGAATGTTTAGCGAAGGCGATGTCAAAAACGCCGCTAAAGTCGCCATTTTAGGGCAGACCGTGGTCAATGAGCTATTTGGCGATGTGGACCCGATAAACAAAACCGTACGCATTAAAGGAATGCCGTTTCGAATTATCGGCGTATTGGAAGAACGCGGTCAGAGCGGTATGGGGCAAGACCAAGATGACGAAGTATTTATCCCCATTTCAACCGCGCAGAAAAAAGTTATGGGTGTGGATTTTCCCGATCAAGTTAAGTTTATTATCCTCCAAGCGGTAGATGCCGAAAGCACCTATACTTCACAAGAAGAAATTCGCCTCTTGCTTCGTCAGCGTCACAATCTGGGCGCCAACAAAGATGACGATTTTGTGATTAGAAACCTGACCCAGATGATGGAGATGATGCAAAAATCAACCACGGTCATGACCATTTTGCTTGGCTCAATAGCCTCAATTTCTCTTTTGGTCGGTGGTATCGGGATTATGAATATTATGCTCGTATCCGTAACCGAGCGTACGCGCGAGATTGGTATCCGTATGGCGATTGGTGCCAAATCTTGGGACATTCGCTGGCAGTTCTTGATGGAGGCTTTGGTGCTCTCTCTCATTGGTGGTTTGATGGGAATTTTGTTTGGACTTCTTGGAGTGCACTTAGTGAAAGCATTTACCTCCCTCACGCCAAGTGTTAATCTTCTCTACATCATCTTGCCATTTTCATTTGCCGGTTTGGTCGGGTTGTTTTTCGGTTTTTACCCAGCCTATAAGGCTTCGTTGTTAAACCCGATTAACGCCCTGCGATATGAATAATAAATTATAAATTTCATTCAACATTATTTATGGGGTGAAAAAAACATCACCGCCCTATCAAATGCTAATGATATATATAAAATGATATATATAATTAAATGATATAATCAGGTATAATTCCCACTTTTTGAGCATACTTTCTCAAATCTGTTTCGCCCGCCTCTTTCATCTTCAGCACCGCAATTCCGGTTTGGGTCAAAGCAGTTTTCATACCATAATCACGCCCACCCTTAATATCGGTTTCCAGCGTATCTCCCACCATCAGCATTCGATTATGCGGAACTTTCACCTTTTGAAACACAAAATCATAAATATTACGATAGGGTTTACCAAAATAAATTACTTTTCCGCCCAACTTCTCATAAAGTTCAGCCACACTTCCTTGTCGCACTACCGGTTCATCATATTGGTTTTCAAACGCCCGACAATCCGGATTAGCACAGACTAAAGTCTTGCTGAGTTTTACCAAACATTCCAATTCTGGTACAAACGGTTCCATAGTCAAATAATCTTTCCAATAATCACCTTCCCAAGTTTGCGGCACCCCTGCATACACAAAATCTGCCTCTTGCGGCGAGGCCAATTCTTCATAACCGGAATGCGCAAACAAAACCTTACTAGGCCTTCCGAATTGATAAAATTTCAGCTTACGTTTGTCTTGTGCAAAATGCGCTTCCGCCACATCACCGGAGGTCACCAACCGATGATAATGCACACCTTTGATAAACCCTCGTCCGGCATAAACCTGCTCCTGGCTCACCGACAAAGCAGTTGAATTTGACATAATCACCACCTGTTTTCCCACCGCCACAAGTTGTTTCATCACCTCATCATAACCGGCAATTACTTTTTTACCGTCCCAAATCACGCCATAAATATCAAAAACAAAAACATCAAAATTTTCTTGGAGGTCTAACAGATTTTGTGCTGGCATTTTTTATCATTCCCGTATATTATGCATAGTGTTTTCAAAAGGATTGCTATGACTGATTATACTAACGACTATCTACTGAACTTAAAAGTAAAAATTTTTCAACCTGTTGATGGATATCGCGCCTCCACTGATGCAGTGATACTTTCCTCCTTGCCCAGCAATATTAAATCCGGAGACAAAATCTTAGATGTCGGCTCCGGCACCGGTGCCATTTCGCTTTGCTTGGCCCACCGCTTACAAAACAGTTCGGTTCAAATTTGCGGTGTTGAGCTTCAGCCTCGCTTGGCCGAACTATCAAACTTAAGTGCTCAAGCTAATGGTTTTGCCGATTTTTTAAGCTATTGCAATGCTGACATCCGCACTTCTGACATTCCGTTTCCGCCCTGTAGTTTTCAACACGTAATTACCAATCCGCCCTACTCTTCCGCCGACATGAAAAGCCCCAATGAGAGCAAATCTTTAGCCCACAATTTTGAACACTACTCTCTTGAAAATTGGATTAAATTTTGCCTAAAAATGCTGGCTCCGTTTGGCTATTTTTATACCATAAACCGCGCCGAAGCCTTGCCGGAAATTCTTCATGCATTGTATCGCCACACCGGCGAAATCAAGATTATTCCGATATATTCTAAAACCACGCAAAACGCCAAAAGAGTAATTGTCTGCGCCCGCAAAGACAGCAAAGCCCCCAGTGTTATTTATCCGGAGTTTATCGTACACAATTCTGATGGCTCATACACCGCCCAAGCCGAAAAAATCCTCCGCCAAGGACAAGATTTTTACACTGCGGTGCGCTAATTTTCAGACTGTTTATCCTCACTGTAGAAGTTGATACCGCCACCACTATTCTGAGCTGTTTTCACCGCCACAATAGCCTGATCAATCAGTTTTTTACCCGAGCGGGCCACCACCGGAAATACACTCACTCCGATGCTGCAACTAATCTCATGACGAGCAAAATTATCTTCAACCCCTTCATCAAAAATCGCTTTGATTTTGTGCAATTCGACGTCCAAATCACTCACATCTTGCAAATCGCTCATCAAAATCCAGAACTGGCTTTTAATTCCGCGTGCAACCGTATAACTTTTTTTCAAAGAAAACACCAATTTAGATGCCAATTTTTTCAACACAAAATCAGCCATTCCCAGCTGTTTCAGGCTAAAGATATTGTCAATGGAAATTGCCATCACCGCAATCATATTTTTTTGGAGTGCATTTTCTTTATAAGTTTCGTGGTTAACCGCCACCCGCACTCTGTCCTCAAACAAATAGAAACTCGGCAACCCCGTCACCTGGTCATACAAACCAATTCCACTTGCGTTTAATGAAGTCTTGGCATCAGTATCTTTTTTAATCTGGTTACCGATTAAGATAAATGCAAAATGGTTGTCATCTGGAATATACATTGCCTCCAGGATGGTTTCCACAATTTTATCATCTGCCGCCTGCAACCTAATACTCACTTTTTTAGCATCAGTCAGCATTACACCGATATTTTCAGCCAGCAAATTCCAGTCATCGCGCTTCACAAAATCCAAAAAATTATGTTCCACAATCGCATCATCGCTGACACCGAGCAACTCTCGCACGGTCTGATTGACATACTTCACCTTATCATCACAAATAATGATAACCGGACGTACGGAATCAGCCAAAAACTTATCAATCAAATCGTTTAGGCGCACTTCTGATGCTTCCAGAAAGTCTGGTTCTTGATCAACCGTATCACTTTTGCTGACGATTTCCGTCGCATTATCAGATTGCGGCAAAACCGAAATCCCCGGAATTACACCGTCATCATCCAAACTTTCCAAATTGTTTAACAAGAGGGCATCGTCCTGGCGTTGTTCAAAAGGCTTAACGACAGCCCGCTCCGGTTCATTTGAAATTCCTTCCAAATATTCCAGAGACAAATCATCAACTACATTCTGCGTATTATTCACCATGGCATTTTCTCTAAACTTTTCTCTATTATAGAAATTATAGCTTAAAAAAGGATTAATCCGCAAAATCTTTGCGCTTTATTAATAAATACTGTTTAAAATAACTCTCAAACATAAGAAATCAAGGAAAGAGAATATACAATGGCCGATGAGGAACCGCAGAAAGAACAAGTATCCGAACCGTCCGCAGCCACAGTTGCCGCCGGTGCCACGACCGCAAAACTATTTTTGCTCAAAGAACGCTATGAGGTATTATTTGATTCTCCTCTGCCCCAACACAACACCAATGATGCAATCGCCTATAAAGTAACCGACCGCATCAACCCCAAACGTGATCTTTTCGCTCTTGTATGCAGCAATGACACCACGCCTCGGCTATCCTTTATTCCGTATTTTAAATCCATTGACAATTCGCATATCATGAAATTGGTTGAGCATGGTGTCGTCACTTGTCCCCCGCACAACACTCAGCAATTGGCCTTGATCTACCAACAACCCAACGGCCCCAGATTTAATGGTTTTGAAAATCTTCCTGACCTCCGCAAATCACCTGAAAAATTCAAACAAATTCTTTTTTCTCTCATCTCCGCTCTGGAATGTCTGAAAAGCTACAATCTTACCCACCGTGCCATCAGACTTGATAATATGTATTTTAAGGACGAAACCTGCAGCGAACTAGTCTTAGGCGATTGTTTAGCCAGTTTTCCCGGATTTCACCAACCTCCGGCATATGAGACCATCGAAAGTCTGATGTCTGACAAAGAAGGCCGCGGGGATGGTACTCCCAACCAAGATCTTTATGCTGTCGGTGTTGCGGTTTTAAGCCTGCTATATCAAAAAGAGCTTTTCAAAGACATGAGCGCTCCGGAAGTTTTGCGACTCAAGCTCAAGCGCAACTCATACTCTGCCTTGTCCTCAGAAGACAAAATGCCCAATCCCTATGTTAATATCTTCAAGGGTATTTTACAAGACAATCCCGAAGAAAGATGGGGCCAAACGCAAATTTACAATTTCTTAGATGGCAAGCCCAACAGTTTCAACATGAGTGGTTCAACCGAAGCCCCCAAAAAATCGCTTACCATTGCCGGCGAAAAATTTTATACTCCCCAAAGTGCCGCCATAGCTCTGCAAAACAACCCCCAAGAAGCCATGGACTTGATTAATAGCGGCAAACTGCTGGAATGGGTCAGAAGCGGCATTGAA
>CALXUQ010000009.1 GCA_944391725.1 uncultured Alphaproteobacteria bacterium
TGGTATCAACATCCAGCTTAATATATCCGGTATAGTTAGCCTTATCACCCTTGTTGGCATCGGTAGCGGCATTTCTTTCCAACTCGATTACGCCTTTTCTGACATAAACACTGGCATCACGATCACCGCTGGCCAAATAAGAGCCATCTTGAGCCACCTGAAAGATTAAATCATCACCGGTCACCATACCGTCACCACCGGTAGACCCTTTAGCTCTCACCAGCAAATCCGCACCGCCTTTAACTCGCACTTCTTTGCTTTCTTTGTTCACCTCAAACAATGTCGTATCATTTTCATCTCTGACACTAAAGTTGGCATTATTAACGGTTACGCCATCATCATCATTTACGGCCAACATATCCGGATTCTCCTGCGAACCGATAATAATATCCGGAGATTCGAGCTCAATTTTGACCCCGTTTTTCATTCTGGTTAACTCTTCCGTAATCAAGAAACCAGTAGGTTCTGCCGGATTAGTCGGATTACCGACTTGGAAATTATTCACCAAAATATCCACACTGTCTTTGGTAGCCCTCAGGTTATATTCTCCATCATCACCCAGTCCGGCCTGAAAGACCTTTTTAACATTCAGATAATCTATATCGGCAGTTCCCGCCACCGAAATATCTTCATCAAACTGGGCATCACCTTTCACTTCCAGCATCACATTATCGCTCGGATCACCGGGCGTTCCGGCAGCAGTACCGATAGTTACCTTACCATTCAAATCGGAAGTACCCGCCACTTGCAAGTTTGCATCCAAAGTCGTATCACCTTGCACATTTAAGGTTCCCTTAATGGTCGTATTACCGCTTCCGGCTTCCACAACGAAATTATCTCCGGCCGCTGTTAATTCGCCTTCAATTTCGGCACTACCGGCCTTCAACCATTCCTCAACTTCCAACTGCAAAACTTTGAGCAGTTTATCAACCGTCATATTGCCATGAAAATTAGCATCGCCTTCCACCTCGACGGTTCCGCCGACATACAAGTTACCGCTTTCAATATACACGCCGGCGCCGTCAGTCACATAAATAGCCTTATCTTTGTCACCCAAACCGTCCCCGTGCACAATCAGCTGTTGAACATTCGTAATTTTATGTCCGCCCATGTTCAAATCCGTCAACATCGTATTCATATCACCGTTTTCATCAACCTTTTCACGATGCAACACATTTTCACGTCCATGGTTACCGCTGGCAATTGATTCCAAAGATGTCGCCAACACCGCATTATTACTGGCGCTTGAAGGCTTAAAGCTTTCGGCATCGAAATCGCTCAAATCAATTTCCCACACACCTTGCACACCATAACCTTTTTTATTATCGGCAAAACCACCGTTCGTACCAATCATTGAGGCAATTCGTGAAGCTCTGACTCTGGGCATATTTCCGCCTCTCACCGGATTTGCCACAATCAAGCCCATCAAATCTTGGCGCAAGACCCGATTCTCTCCCGTACTTGGGTCAGTCTCATCAGACTTAAACACCCGTCTTTTTACCCCCACCTGAATACTGGAGAACAGCATGGTTTTATCATTAAAGCCATACGGCAAATATTCGCACAAGTGCTCCAACGGGATATCCTCGTTGTCATCATCACCATTAAAGTTATACTGTTTATCAGCCGCACTACCGCTACAATTTGTTTTAACCTCACCGTTGGTCACAATCGTATCATAGTTATCACGCAAATAAGCATCAACGGCATTAGAAATCGTACGCATTTGACCGGCCGCATTAATATCTTGCAGCTCACTTGTACGCTCAGCCGCTTTTTTGTAAAGCAGCGGAGTCACCATTGCAATCAACGCCAGCATAGCCAATGCCTCAATCAGCAGGCTACCTTTCTGGTCATTATTTTTATTATTATGACTAAACATCTCAACTCTCCTTCTGCTTACTAACACAGCTACGGTGTCACCGGTGCCGGAGCTTCAGAACCGCCGCTTTCGCCGCCTCCACTCTCGCTACCGCCTTCACCGCCGCCGCTTTCACCGCTACCGCTCTCATCGCCGCCGCTTCCTTCCGGCAACACTTGTTCGCTGGTAACATATGAAGTAAAATACACCAAACAGCGCCGACATCCCGAACAGCTGCAAATTTGCGAAAAACCGCCGCTATCAACCACCAGGTTCGGCAAATATAATACATTATCTTCACGCCCCTGCAATTGCATCTTATATGGCCCGGAAGATGTTTCGGTTGCATAACCAATCGTATTATCAATTTCAAAAATATTTTGCAAAGCATTCAAAAAATCATTATTAGGGGTACCCGAATTATGATTTAGCCACCGTTCCGGAATTGGTCCGTAAGTCACCAAAAAACGAACCACGCCATCAGCGGCACAATTTTGCGCTTCCGTGCTCCAATCGCCATCTACCGCACAATACACTTCCGTTTTATAGCCCTCATTTTCGCCGACATCATAAGGTTTGACCTGGAATCCAAACGGTGCATAATCTGCCAAATCAGTTTCATAATCCAAGATTCCCTTATCATACGTAATACGGTCGCCTTCAACCCCCACAGGGTTTGAATCGCTTTTAGGAGAATGTTCACGGATATACTGTTGTCCCATTCTGTGGTGGATGGCAAAACGCGAAACTTCCGCCTCGGCCAAAGGCTCGACGGCCAAACGTCTTTCATCACCTCTGACCGAAAGGTTAAAGGCATATAGAAGCGTCATAAAAGTTACCAATACCACCCAGATATACATATCGTCCCTCAAACAAACTAATTTGCATTATTTTATTGTAGCATAAAAAACATTAAAACACCACATTTCCGGGCATTTCGGCCTCTTATTTCATAAATCTGTAACAAACTGGCATTATTATGCCATAAAAAGCATAATTAAAGGTTAAGATAATTTAGTTGGGGATAATTTTTGAACTTTCATCTAATAACTAGCTTTTTTACATTTATTTATAAAAAAAATGAGTTAAAATAAATCAAATTTTGTTTTAACGGAGCAACTCATGCCAAATCTGGATGAAAACCTAGAAAGCACCATAGATGCGGAAAGCAGCCTTTCGAGCACAGATTCTCAACTCAGCAAGAAAAAATTGCTGTTTATTGTCGTTCCCATCGTTGCACTCATCGGTATCGTCGGCTTTTATTACACGGCACAAAAAAAATCTTCCGAGCAAGCCCCTTCCAACTACAGCGTTGTTCACCACGCTGGAGAAGACGGTAAGGCCACGGAAAGTTACACCGTGTTTTATGATTTGCCCGAAGTTGATATCCGGTTGCACAACGCTACCGGCAAAGAACAAGTGGCCAAAATCAAATTAAGCATTGAGCTTTCCAAAATAGAAGATATAAGTACCATAGAAGCCTTATCCTCCAAACTTACCGACGCCATCATAGCCCACACCATTGAACTGATGCCCGAAGAGATTGGCGGCTCGGAAGGTTTGTATTGGCTCAAAGAAGAGTTGCTCTACCGCATGAATCTAATTGCCGCACCGGTTAAGATTTCAAACCTCAATTTCAAAAATTTTGAGATAATAAACGGCTAAACTAAGGGGACATTTCGTGGCTGAAGAACAAACACAAACACCAAAAAACGACCAGACAGACACAGCAGCAACCGCGGTTAACAAAAACCAGGAATGGGCAGACATGATTGAGGTCAAAGATACCTCTGCTGCAGATGCCGATATCAATGCCGAAAGCAACAAGATTCTCAACCAAGAAGAGATAGACAGTCTGCTTGGCTACTCATCTGAAGATGAAGGCTATCACGGCTTAAAAACCGGCGTGCAGGCTATCTTAAACTCCTCAATGGTATCATACGAACGCCTGCCGATGTTAGAAATTGTCTTTGACCGGTTGGTTCGAATGATGGCCACCTCTTTGCGTAACTTCACCCAAGATAACGTTGAAGTCTCGCTAGACAGCATTGAGTCCATGCGCTTTGGCGAATACATCGATTCACTCACTCTTCCCACGCTCTTATCCGTATTCAAAGCCGAAGAATGGGATAACTACGCCCTCATGTCATTAGACAGCTCGTTGGTTTATTCCACTGTTGACGTTCTGCTCGGCGGGCGGCGCGGCACGGCAGCCATGCGTTTGGAAGGTCGCCCCTACACCACCATCGAGCTCAACATTGTCAAAGATATGATACAGCTGATTTTATCAGATTTATCAACCGCTTTTGACCCCATCACCTCGGTCAATTTTGTTTATGACCGTTTGGAAACCAACCCACGTTTTGCCGCCATTTCCAGACTTTCCAACGCCGTAATTGTGGCCCGCCTCCGCATTGACATGGAAGACCGCGGCGGCAAGATTGACTTGATGATACCTTACGCCACCTTAGAGCCGGTTCGCGAGCTTTTGCTTCAAATGTTTATGGGGGAGAGGTTCGGCCGCGATGCCATCTGGGAAAACCACCTCATGGAACAACTCTGGGATACTGATGTTGAAATCAAAGCGGTTTTAAAAGAAAAAATGATTAAACTTGGTGAAATTGCCAAATGGCAAGTTGGCTCATTTTTAGATTTAGATATGCAAAGTAACGACGACATATCCCTAATTTGCGGTGATGTCCCGCTGATAAAAGGCAGCATGGGGCGCAAAAAAGACCGTATTGTAATTCGAGTAAAAGAAAAGGCAGAACACAATGGATAGTATTGAATTAATCATAAATCTGGCCATTATCGGACTTCTAATTCCGACCATCATCTATGCCTATCGTCTCAATAAAAATCTAACCATTTTGCGCCAGAACCAAAGTAGCCTGGCCAAGCTGGTCGAAGCGCTCAATGATGCCACTCACAAAGCCGAAAACTCCATTCCCAAGCTCAAATCGGTAACGGAACATTCATCAGAAGACCTCAAAGAAGTTGTCGACAGCGCCAAAACCATCAAAGACGACCTTTTGTTTATCAACGAACGGGCCGACAACTTGGCCGACCGCCTAGAAAACGTGATTCGCGATGGGCGCAACATCAAAGAAACCGCACCTCGCACTCACGATTCCATTAGCGAAACACTAAGCAAAAAATCATTTTTCGGCCGCGAACATAAAAAAAGCAATTCCGATTCGGTTGATATCTCCGACAGCCGTTCCGAAGCCGAAATGGAATTACTCAAAGCTCTGCGTGCAATCAAATAAGGTAACCACAAACCATGCTTAAAAACAAAAAACATATTCGGATTTTACCTGTTTTTATTTTTCTGTCCGTGCTCACCCTCTCAGTCAAAATCAACAATGTTTTTGACATTTTAAAACACCCCGAAGGCCTAAAGTTCAGCATCGGTCAACAATCGGCTTTTGCCGAAGAAAAAACCGCACCCGAGACCAAAAAGCTCACTCAGGTACTCGATCAAAAGGGTCCTGCGGTTCCCGACAAAGCGCCCAATTCCGAAAGCCCCAACAACAGTTTCAGCCAATCTGAGATTATGATTTTGCAAGAGCTGGCCGAACGCCGCGAAGCTCTGGATTTGCGCTCCAAAGAGATTGACCGCAAGGCCATTCAGCTCAAAGTCGCCGAAGAAGAAATCGACAAGAAAATCAAGCAGCTACAAGAATATGAGCAAAAATTAAAAGACTTGATGATAGAATACAATCAGGAAGAAAAAGAAAAAATCAGCTCTTTGGCTCGCCTATACACCACCATGAAACCCAAAGATGCCGCCCGCATATTCAACACTTTGGAGATGAGGATTTTAATACCTTTGCTCAAAGAAATGAAACCATCTGCTTCCTCGGCAATTCTTTCACAAATGGATTCGGAGAAAGCGCGCGCCGTTACCACCGAGCTAATCGGCCATAACTACTGATAGGAAATACATGCAGACACCACGCCACATATTTTTACATTTCTGCCGTCAGCTTTGCATCACGGCAGTTGTGGTGTTTATGTGTACTTTTCTGTCCGCCAATTTTTCTCAGGCAGTTCCCCTGCCCGAAATAGTTCGGCTCACCCTTCCTCTGTCTGATAATAATGATTATCAAATTGAGCATATTGAAAATCGCTTAATCATCTCTTTCACCAGGCCGATTAAGGTTCAAAACGACCTCACCGCATCCATCCCCGACATTTTAGGCAACCAAAACCTATCTGCAGATGGCAAAACACTCAGTTTTGAAACCTTAATACCGCTCACCATTTCCGGCCGTCGAGCCCCCAATCGGCTCATCATTGAGTTGGTTCCGCAAGATGACTCTAAAAAACACTTAAACACCACCAAAGTTGCTCTTGATATTTTCAAACAAGACAACACCTATATTTTTGACTTCAGTTTTCCGCATCGCATATTATACACAATCAATGCCGGTCCCCGCAAAACCACCTTATACCTCCTCACTCCGGTAGAAATTAATATTAACGGACAAGATAAATACCCCGAGTTTAACAATATCCGCCAACTTTCCAACGCCATGGGCGGCATCAACTTTGAAATTCCGTCCCGCCTGCTAAGCACCAATGAAGAAAACGGAAAATTACGTTTGGAAGTTTCCACCCCCGGCGCTCAACCGGCTGAATTTGATGAAGAAGAAACCGACAGCGGATATTTTTTTGAAGATTCCGTTACCCCGTCTGAGCAAACCATTAGTTTGAGTTTTCCGTGGAACGTCCCGACCGGAGCGGCTGTTTTTGAACGGGGCGGCTACTTATGGATAGCTTTTGACCATCGCAAAAAATTAGATCTTGATAGTCTAACCAAGCAAACATCTCCTTTAGTCAGTGAAATTTTAAACATTCCGCACACTCGAGGCACCATTTTGCGCCTCACCCTAAAAGAACCACTCAACATTGGGGTTCGTCGTGAAGGTTTGTTGTGGATTATCGACCTTTATAAAGGTTCGGCCCCTGAAAAAATTCACGATTTAGCCATATTCACCCAATACAATGCCAATAAGCAACCCTATTTCTACATTCCATCTTCTGCCAGTGGGAATGTCCTCTCGGTTGTAGATCCCGAAGTTGGTGACAATATGAACATTGCTCCTTTAGCTGATATTGGCTCCGGTATCAATACTCCCTACGACTATCCCGACATGACATTTCTGCACTCTTACCAAGGCTTGGCCTTAGTTCCCAAAACCACCGACTTAAGGATTGAGCGAGGTAACACCGGCATAGTGATTAGCGCAGACAAACGTGGGCTCAACCTCTCATCGGACCTAGAGACTTTGCGCCGCAAACAATCTTTAGCCCAAGATACCATGCCAAGCGTGGCCTTTGACTTTGCAGTTTCTCCGCAATTATTGGAAAAACCCTACAACGAGGCATTGGCTCAGCTCAAAAATGACATTGCCACCGTCCCCGCCGAACAACAAAACGCGGCCAAACTCAATTTGGCCAAATATTACATTTCCATGGCCATGGGCCCCGAGGCTTTAAGCATCCTAAAAGACTTACAAAATGTCGCCCCCTATAAAGACACCGAACAAATGCATACTTTGCTCGGCATTGCCGATTTTCTGACACATCGCTATGCCTCTGCCATTGAGCATTTTTCTTATGGTAATTTGCCCCAAAACGATGAGGCCATTTTCTGGCGCACGGTATCTTCTGCCGCCTTGGAGCATCGCGCCGAAAACAATGCGATTCTCATTTCGTTTATCTCCCTCACCAAGAATTATCCGCAAGCCCTCAAAGAGCGCATTGCCTCCATTGCAGCAGCCGCCGCACTGACTGCCGGAGACGACATTTCGGCTCAAAACTTTATAGATATCTTAAAGAGTGCTCCATACAAAGACTTGTACCGTCTGGCCGAAATTGATTATCTTGTTGCCATGCGTCGCGCCCTACAAGGTTACCCGCGCAACGCCATCAAAGAGTTCCGCGAACTTGGGCGCTCTGAAGCCATTAAATACTCGGCTTTAGCTCGATTTGAAGGAGCCAAACTTTCTAATCGGCTGGGCTTTTTACCGGTAGATAAAACTATTGAAATAATGGAACGACTGCGTTTTGCCTGGAGAGATGAAAAATTCCGGCTCAATTTGTTGCAAACCTTAGCCGAACTCTACATCAAGAACAACGATTATTACAGCGCCTTACGCAAGCTTAACCAAAGTCTGCCTCTTGAAACCGATGAAGGGCGCCAGCAAACTATGAAACGCATGGTCAATACTTTTGAAGATATTTATATCAACAATCGGGCTGATAATATGCCTTTGCTCAAATCTTTAGCCTTATACCACGATTTTGAATGGTTAGCCCCCCAGAGCCCGCACTATAACGAAATCGTACAAAAACTGGCCGACCGCTTGGTTGCCGTAGACTTATTGCCACGCGCCCAACAACTACTGAGCAAACAGCTCAAATACAGCCGTCTTTCTCCGCTGGAGCGGAGCAAAACCGGCACCAGACTGGCACTTATTAATTTATTTGAGGGCAATCCCTCTGATGCATTAGAAATTTTAAATCTGACCGAAACGCCCGATTTGCCGGAGAGCCTAAAGACGCATCGTAAAATCATCCGCGCCAAAACTTTGGCCGAACTTGGTCATACCCAAGAGGCCATCGCACTGCTTGATGGAGACTTTAGCAAAAATGCCTTATTGATGAAAAGCGAATTTTATTGGAACAACCAAGAATGGGACAAGGCTTCCGACACCATCCGCTATCTGGTAGAAAAACCCCGTTCTGGTCAACCCTTGTCTGAAGAGCAAATGGAATATATTTTAGACTGGGCTACAGCGCTCAACATGGCCGGCAAAACCACCGTATTGGTTCGTCTTAGAAACAAGTTTATGCCCTTTTTTAAGGATACCAAATATTATAGCACATTTAGTATCTTAACCAGCAACTTAGAAGATGATAAAGTAGACTTAACCGCCGTTAACCAAGCTATCAACGACATTAGCGCGTTTAGAAACTTTACCCGCATATACAACGATTCGCTGCGCAACGGCAGCCTGAGTGAAACCATAAACTAAGATGATTATACAAGATTACAAACTCGAAAGTCCGTTTTCTCCTTCCGGAGACCAACCCGAAGCCATTCGCGAACTTTGCGAAGGGATAGAAGCCGGTCGAAGGAATCAAGTCCTACTGGGTGTTACCGGCAGCGGCAAAACTTTTACCATGGCCAAAATTATCGAACAGACCAAACGTCCGGCTCTGATTATGGCGCCAAATAAGATATTAGCGGCACAGCTTTATAGTGAGATGAAAGAGTTTTTTCCACACAATCATGTGGAATATTTTGTCTCATACTATGATTATTATCAACCCGAAGCCTACATCCCCAAAACCGACACTTATATTGAAAAAGATTCGGCCCAAAATGAGCAAATTGACCGTATGCGCAACTCTGCCACCCGCAGTCTTTTGGAATATAATGATGTAATCATCGTTGCTTCCGTATCTTGCATATATGGGTTAGGCGATGTTGAATCTTATGCCAGCATGACCTTACCGCTCAAAGTAGGAGATGAGATTTCGCCCAAAGAAATCTACAAACGCTTGGCCGAATTACAATACGAGCGCAATCAGCTCAATTTTGTGCGTAGTACCTTTCGTGTTCAAGGTGACACGTTAGACATTTTTCCGGCCCACTATGAAGATAGGGCCTGGCGGATTTCTTTTTTTGGCGATGAGATAGAAAGTATCTGTGAGTTTGATTCGCTGACCGGCAAAAAAACAGTCGACCTCAAAGAAGTTGTTGTCTATCCGGCCAACCACTATGTCACCCCGCGCCCTGCCGTTTCTCAGGCCATGGTCAGCATCAGAAAAGAGCTACAAGAACAATTGGAAGTTTTCAAACAAAACAATCAATTGCTGGAAGCCCAAAGATTAGAGCAACGCACTCGTTTTGATTTAGAGATGTTAGAAACCACCGGTCATTGTAAAGGCATTGAGAACTATTCTCGCCACCTCACCGGACGCAAACCCGGAGAACCACCTCCGACCTTGTTTGAATACATTCCCAAAAATGCCTTGCTGTTTATTGATGAAAGCCACATTTCCGTTCCCCAAATCGGCGGAATGTATCGTGGCGACTACAATCGCAAAAGCACATTGGCGCAATATGGTTTTAGGTTACCCTCATGCGTTGACAACCGTCCGCTCAAGTTTGAAGAATGGAACAAAATGCGCGGCCAAACCATATTTGTTTCGGCCACCCCCGGAGATTGGGAATTGGCTCAAAGTGAAGGAAGCTTTACCGAACAGGTGATTCGCCCGACCGGTTTAGCCGATCCGATTTGCATAGTTCGCCCGGTTGAAAACCAGGTTGATGACTTGATGAATGAGTGCCGCAAAACCATCGCCAAAAAAGAGCGCGTTTTGGTCACCACTCTGACCAAAAAAATGGCCGAAGATTTGACCGAATACTTAAATGACAATGGCATTAAGGTTCGCTACCTGCATTCCGATATTGATACCATGGAGCGTATTGAAATCATCCGTGACCTGCGCTTGGGTATCTTTGATGTTTTGGTCGGCATTAACTTATTGCGTGAGGGCTTAGACATTCCCGAATGTTCACTAGTGGCCATTTTAGACGCCGACAAAGAAGGCTTCCTGCGTTCCGAGCGTTCGCTCATTCAGACCATCGGCCGTGCAGCCCGCAATGCCGAAGGTCGAGTAATTTTATACGCTGATAAGATGACCAAATCCATAACCAATGCCTTAAACGAGACCAACCGTCGACGTGAAAAACAGCTCAAATACAATCTGGAACACGGCATCACTCCGCAAACCATCAAGAAGAGCATCAACAGCACCTTAAAAACCATGACCGAACAAGATTATGTTGAGGTTCCGACTGTCGGCCCATCTGAGCCGATTAAAGACCTTGATAAAAAGCTGCGCGAATACAACAAAAAGATGCGCGATGCCGCCCAAAATCTTGAGTTTGAACAGGCCATGATTTATCGTGATAAGATAAAGGAGCTTGAAAAACTCTACCTCAAAAGCTAACAGATACACATAAAAAAACAGGCTGAATAATCAGCCTGTTTTTTTGTAATACGAAGACTAAAACCTATTTAGCTTCGTCAATAGCGCGTTGGATATCGCTTTCGCTGAGAGTTTGAATCATATTACCCTCAACCACCAACGTCGGCACACCGGTAACGCGAATTTTCTCAGCCAAAGTCGAAGTATCGGTCATTGCTTTAGAAACTTCAGCCGAATTCATATCAGCTTTCATTTTTTCCAAATCGACACCGGCCTTAACAGCCAATTCATCAATTTTAGCTTCAGAAAGCTGGCCCGGATTTTCCATAATATTCACATAGAATTCTTTAGCTTTACCTTGTTCATCGGCAGCATACAAAGCCTTAGCGGCATATTGAGATTGCGGAGACAAGAAGAACAAAGGTTTCAACACCAAACGAACATCTGCGTTTTTATCCAGAATATTCATCAAGGTCGGAGCCAACTTATGGCAGTATCCGCAAGCAAAATCGAAGAATTCAACCACGGTAACTTCACCTTTTTCATTACCGATAACCGGACTTACCTCATAATTATTGATTTCATCAATATTCTCAGCCACCAATTTTTGAGCCTGAGCCCGAGCTTCTTCCTGACGTTTTGCTTCACCTCTTTGCAAAGCATCAATGATCAACTGCGGATTATTGGTTAATACGGCCATAACACCTTCTTCGCTAACCACAGCCGGAGCAGCATTTTTCTTAGCGCAGCACATAATGCACATAACCAAAGCTACAACCGCCACGATCAACGCGAGGACAGAAACGTAAATTGCATTAAGTTTTTTCATTTCATACATCCTTTAAGTTTACATAAACACAAATATAATTTAGCTAAACTATCATATATTTACAAGCGTAATATAAAAGATATTTATTAAAAATCTGCAAACATCTAAATCTTTTTTTCACTATTTTGAGATAAATTAAAATTCAGGATTAAAAATTTCCAACAAGGACAGATATAATGTTTAACGGCAAATTATCGCTTTTTTCGCACACTCAACCTCTTGAAAATAAAATAGATTTGTTTCATGACAAACTCCTAGACGCCGCCATGAACTTCAAGAAGGCCATTCGGATATACTTAAAAGAAAAACGCAGCGATGACTATAAAAAGATTAATAAGCAGATTAAGCAAATAGAACATGATGCCGACAACCTCCGCCGTGACATTGAAGCCAAATTATATACCCAAAATCTGATTCCCGACTTACGTGCCGATGTTTTAAACTTGGTCGAAAATTTAGATAAGGTCATCAACAAGTTTGATGAGGTAGTTTATGAGTTTTACATTGAGCAACCCGACATCCCCGAAGAATATCATATGCGTTTCAAAGAGATATGCGACTTGAGCTCCGAATGTGCCGAAAACTTGTCCATTGCCTCCAGAGCTTTCTTCCGCGATTTCAGTTCGGTGCGCGACTTTTCACAAAAAGTATATTTTATCGAACATGAATCTGATGTCAGCTCCGGACACTTAAAGCAAGCCATTTTCGATTCGGAATTACCTCTGGCCAACAAGCTCCAATTAAACAACCTCACCAGTGAGATTGCCGAGATTGCCGACATTGCAGAAGATTGCGTCGATGAACTGCTGATATTCACAATTAAGAGAGATATCTAATGGACCTAAGCTATTTCATATTTTTAAGCAGTGGCTTATTTTTAGGTTGGTCATTAGGCGCAAATGATGCCGCCAACATTTTTGGCACCGCGGTTGGCACCAAAATGGTCAAGTTTCGCACTGCCGCGATTATATCTTCCATCTTCATTATTCTAGGAGCGGTCATTACCGGTAGCGGTGCCAGCCAAACTTTGAGTTCCCTTGGTGCCGTCAATGCCTTGCCCGGAGCTTTTATGGTTGCTTTAGCTGCTGCCATTACCATTTATTGGATGGTTCAGTTAGGCTTACCGGTATCCACCTCCCAAGCGATTGTAGGCGCCATTATCGGTTGGAACATTTATAGCAACCGTCCCACTGAACTTGGGGTTTTGTCTCAAATTGTCGGCACTTGGGTCATCTGTCCGGTGCTAAGCGGCATTATTGCCATTTTGTTATATTACTTGATTCGCTATCGGCTCAAAAAGTCCAAAATACATATTTTGCGCCGCGATACTTACACTCGCATAGGTTTGGTTTTGGTCGGAGCTTTTGGAGCTTATGCTTTAGGCGCCAACAACATTGCCAATGTTATGGGTGTGTTTGTCGATTCGAGCCCGTTTCAACCGCTCCGGCTTGGCTCATCTTTCACTCTCAACTCCACCCAAGTACTGTTTTTAATTGGCGGGATTGCTATTAGTGTCGGTGTTTTTACCTATTCCCACAAAGTCATGAGCACCGTTGGCAATAATTTGATGTCGATGAGCCCGGTTGTGGCCTGGATAGCGGTATTTTCTCAAGCTTTAGTATTGTTTTTGTTTGCCTCGCAAGGTCTCAAAAACTTTTTGACCATTCACGGTTTGCCCTCTTTGCCCTTGGTACCGGTCTCAAGCTCTCAGGCCATTATCGGGGCCGTTATCGGCATTGGCTTAGCCAAAGGCGGCCACGAAGTCCACTGGGGATTATTAGGACACATTGCGCTTGGCTGGGTTGCCACGCCGATAATTGCCACATTATTGTGCTTTGTATCGCTGTTTTTCTTAGAAAACGTCTTTAATCTGACCGTTTATTTACCCTAAGCCAGCCCAAGTTTTTTTGCCACTTTAGCGGCAATTTCCTCATAAGCTTTGGTGTGCGGACTTTCAGGCTTTGCAAACACAATCGGCGTACCGTTATCGGCATTTTCTCTGATATCCAAATGGAGCGGAATTTCACCCAAGAAAGTTTCGCCCAATTTTTCGGCGGTTCTGCGTGCTCCTTCATGTCCAAAGATATCCGCCCGATGGCCGCATTTTTCACAAATATAATAGCTCATATTTTCAATAATACCCAAAATCGGCACATTGACTTTTTTGAACATATTCACGCCCTTAACCGCATCAATTAAGGCAATATCCTGCGGGGTAGAAACAATGACCGCTCCGTCAAAATGCAAACGCTGAGAAAGAGTAATTTGGATATCTCCCGTTCCGGGCGGCATATCAATCACCATCACATCCACATTTTGCCAGCGCGTATCGCACAATAGTTGCTCAATTGCCCCGCAAGCCTTCGCCCCGCGCCAAATCAATGGAGTAGATTTATCAATCAATGTTCCAATCGACATAGATTGTGTCCCCATAAAATCAAACGGCTCAAAAGTCTTGCCGTCCTCACTTTGCGGAGCCACCCCTTCATAACCCAGCATAGTCGGAATGGAAGGACCATAAATATCGGCATCAAAAATTGCAGTCTTAAGACCCAGATTCGCCAAGGCTAAAGTGAGGTTAACCGCCGTGGTCGATTTACCGACCCCGCCTTTGCCCGACGCCACCGCAATAATTTTTTTCACTCCGTTAACCTGCCAGGGAGCTATCTCCGGACGCAATCCTTGAGCTTTTTTGGGGGCAGTAAACACCACCGATACTTTTTCGATTCCCTCAAGTTGTTGCAATTCGGCCTGCAAAGCTTTCTGTTTTTCAGGTTCATCTTGAGTAACCGCAATTACCACGATTACACGTTTTCCCAATAGTTTAATTTCTTCAATTTGCGACAAGGCAAAATAGCGTTCCACAATCGCCTTAATCTTCTCTTCCATCCTCTGGGCTCCTGTTGATATAGTTTTATCACTAATTGTCATTAGGATATTTATATTATATAAAAATATAAAGCAATAGATTAAACCGCTGATGTTCAAATAAAGAGAGGAAAACATGGCTCAAAACAACGGTCCCTGGGGCACAGAAAACCCTTGGAGCAGCTCTGATACTGACAATCACAGCCCCAAGGTGATTGATTTCAAGATTAAAAAACCCCAAAATTTTGACTTTAAGATAGGCTGGATAATTGCCGCCATCGTGTTACTGTGGCTCGCCACCGGCTTTTATCAGGTCCAACCCAACGAACAAGGTGTGGTGCTGCGTTTTGGCAAATACACCTACACCACCGATTCCGGCTTGCACTATCATCTGCCTTATCCGATAGAAAAAGTCATTAAAGTCAGCATTACCCAAGAGCGTAGTATCAATCTAGGTGTCGCCGAAGCATATACCGCCAACAACCGTGCCGCCATGCGAAACGGCAAGCTTGATATGTCCGACCCGCTCAAAAACTTTACCGAAAGCCACATGCTGACCGGAGATGAAAACATTGTTGATGTCAACTTGACCGTAGTTTGGAGAATTAAAGATGCCAAAGACTACCTCTTTAGCATGCAAGACCCTGACACCACCACCCGCGTGGCCGCCCAATCGGTTTTAAGAGAAATCGTCGGCCAATCCGAAATGCAGGCCATCATCACCGGCGACCGCGGCAAGGTTGAAGACGAAACCAAAGCCGAACTGCAAAAAGTGATGGACGAGTTTGTCTCCGGTATTGAAATTGTCCGTGTCAAACTCCAAAAAGCCGACCCACCCAAACAAGTGGTAGACGCTTTTAACGAAGTCCAACGTGCGAAAGCCGACATGGAGCGTTTCAAAAACGAGGCCGAGGCTTATCGCAACGAAATTTTGCCTAAGGCCCGTGGCGAAGCCTCTCAACTTTTGCAAAATGCTCAAGCCTATAAAGAAGCCGTCGTCAACAAGGCTCAAGGTGAAGCTGCTCGTTTCAACTCGGTTTACAATGCTTACCAAGAAGGCAAAAACGTCACCGCCCGCCGTATGTACCTTGAAACCATGGAGAACATCTTGTCCAAATCTGACAAGATAATCGTTGACCAAGGCAAAAATGGCCACAATGTTGTGCCCTACCTGCCCTTAGATAAATTGAAATAGGAGAGAACCATGTCCGAGAAAATTAAAATTACCCTCATTGCCGTTACTGTGGCTCTCGCCTTTGTGCTGTTCAATTCGCTGTATGTTTTACCCCAAACCGAACAAGCTATCGTCTTGCAGTTTGGCGAACCGGTACGACTGGTGAAAGAAGCCGGGCTCAAACTGAAAGTCCCCTTCATTCAAAAAGTTGTCTTTTATGATAACCGCTTGCTCAATTTGGACCCTCCGGCCCAAGAAATTGTCTTAAACGATAAAAAACGCTTGGATGTAGATAGTTTCACGCGCTTTCGGATTATTGACCCGCTTAAGTTTTATCAAACCGTCCGCACCGAGGAACAAGCCCGTAGTAAGCTAAAAGAGATTGTCAATTCTTCCGTTCGCAAGATTCTCGGTCGCACCACATTGCAAGAACTGCTTTCTCAAAAAAGAACTCAGATTATGGCCGATATCTCTAATGCTGTCAAAGCAGATGCGGCGCAAATCGGGGTTAGCGTAGCCGATGTCCGGATTCGCCGTGCCGACTTGCCGATTGAGGTTTTGCAAGCCATCAATGCGCGCATGAAAACCGAACGTGAACGCGACGCCAAAGAGTTCCGCGCTCAAGGCCAGCAAAACGCTCAGCAGATTCGCGCCAAGGCCGAAAAAGAGAAAACCATCATCATTGCAGAGGCCGCCAAGCAAGCCGATATTTTGCGTGGTGAAGGCGATCAGGAGGCCACCCGCATCTGGAACCAAGCCGCCAACCGCGACCCGCAGTTTTTTGCCTTTTATCGTTCTTTAGCCGCTTATCAAAAGGCACTAAACGAAGGTAAAACTTCACTGGTCTTGTCTCCCGATTCGGAATTTTTCCGCTATTTTCAACAAGCCCCCAAAAACATTCAAGAGTAGTCTAAGATGAAACATCGTCTTTTGGTTCTGTTTAGTTTATTGTTGTGGCCGGCCACCTCTTTTGCCCAAGTGGGTGGCCTGCCCTCCTTTGCCGATTTGGTTGAACAGTTGTCCCCCTCGGTGGTCAACATCTCCACCACCCCTAAAGCGGAGAACACCGACACTCCGGAACAATTGCTAAGCGGAACCGTAAGCGATGCCGATATATTGAGCGCCTCTCCGTCTACACATGTTGCGCTGGGCTCGGGCTTTATCTTAGATGAAGAAGGCTACATTTTAACCAATGGTCACGTCATTGAAAACGCCTCCGAAATCACGGTTATTTTGCATGATAACACCCCTTTAGCGGCCGTTTTGGTCGGGACCGATAAAAAAACCGATTTAGCCTTAATCAAGGTTGACACCAACCATAAGCTTACTCCGGTTAAGTTCGGCGATTCGGATAAAATTCGGGTCGGCGATTGGATATTAGCCATTGGCAATCCCTTTGGCCTTGGCGGTAGTGTCACTGCCGGTATTGTCTCGGCCAAATCCCGCGACATTGCCTCGGGCCCCTATGATAATTTCATTCAGACCGATGCCTCCATCAATCAAGGGAGCTCCGGCGGTCCGATGTTTAATCTCCAAGGCGAGGTAATTGGCATTAATACCGCCATTTTTTCGACCACCGGCGGCAGTATGGGTATCGGCTTTGCCATTCCGGCCAATCAGGCTCATTTTGTCATCAAACAGCTCAAAGAACGCGGCAAAGTAACTCGTGGCTGGATTGGTATCAAGATTCAACCTCACTCCGATGACATTGCCCAAAGTTTAGATTTAAACGGCCAATCCGGCATTATCATTTCCGGAGTAACCGAAGGCTCACCGGCCAAACAATCCGGCATTGAGGCAGGTGACATTCTGCTAAGTGTCAATAACCAACCCACCGGCAATACCCAAAGTTTTTCAAGACTGATTGCCGAAAGTCCGATTGGCTCAGAAATTACGGTTTCGCTATGGCGCAATGGTCAAACCTTGAACAAAAAAATTAAGATTTTGCCCATGCCCGAACCGCGTATAACCCCCTCCTCGCTCCCGCAAACAACCCCTCAGGTAAACCAACCGTCCACCCTTCTTAATTTTGCCGAAATCGGTTTGGGATTAGCCGATATCAATGAGCAAATGTTGGATAAATATCAACTTGCCCCTACCGCCAAAGGATTGGTTGTAACTGATATTCTTCCCGGTAGCGATGCCGAGAATAAGGGACTAAAGAGGGGTAGTGTTATCATTAAAATAGACAAGAAAGATGTCTTTAACCTTGCAGATGCCAAACGCTGCATTGAAGATGCCAAACTCGAAAACCATCGTCCGGTATTGCTTTCCGTTTTAGGCGCAGATAACTCCATGTACTTTGTCGCGGTCAAATTTGCGGAGGAAGAATGAGAGTAGATTTTTACCACCTCCAAACCCAAACCTTGGACGATGTTTTGCCCAAGCTTTTAGAAAAAGCTCTAGGCACCGGCGCCAAAATTCTGGTCAAAGTCGGTACCCCTGAGCGAGTTGAATTTCTCAATTCTTTGCTCTGGACTTATAATGATACATCTTTTTTACCTCACGGCTCCAAAAAAGATGGCAATGCCGAGCTCCAACCGATTTGGCTCACCTCCGATAATGACAACCCCAACCATACCAAGATTGTGTTCTGGGTTGATGGTGCTGAGGGCAAAGTTGAGGAGTTAGAAGGAGTTGAGCGGATATTAAATATTTTTGACGGCAACCAAGAAACCGCCTTGGCTCAAGCCCGCCGCTTGTGGAAAGAGCTTAAAGCTGCTGGTCATGAGGTATATTATTGGCAGCAAGATAACAACCAGCGTTGGCAACAAAAAGCCTAAAAAAAACTCCGAAGTAAAAAACTTCGAAGTTTTAATAAAGAAACAAAAGCATCAAAAAGCCACACAGGCTAAAACCATGTTAGCATCCGACTTTTGCATATAACCCCTTCTTCCGAGAACACCTCCTATAAAATCTACCCCTCTCCACAACCTAACCACCAAGGCAGTATTTGTACTAGTGTATTTTCCATTCTCATCAGATGGTGGTACCTCGGTAGAAGACCAACAAGTAGCATAAACACCTAAATCTATCCCCAGTTCAGCCAATGCCGAACAAATGATATCAAGATTTGCGGCCAGTTGTAATAACTGCAACTTTGATGGCAAAAAAGCTTCACCCGCTTTGATTCCGTTTTGGCTGTATGAAGCACACCATTCTGCTGCCGGAAAAGCAATATTATTCCGCTTGCCATACTCTAACAACAGCCTGGTATTATACTTTCCATCATCACCCCACACACGAGTAACACATCTCGCATTCGCCCAAGGCAGAGATTCAACCTCAGCCAATACAATTAAACCGCGCTGTCCGCTCGGAGCATCCTTATCCGGATTAAGCCAGCCCACAACACCCTGAAGCTGCTCATAAGCATCGGGATTAGGCGAAAAATTGCCGTCTGCAAACGCATACCACCCCACTTTGACCATCGGGAGAAACTCAGTGCATGCTACCACATTAATGATTTGACTTTCCGGAGTATTACTCAGAGCACAATTGACATTTTTATACACAACACCAACTTGCTCGGCACCGGGAATTAACTGTCCGCTAATTGTACCGTCCGCATAAATAAATAACGGCAACCCTTCGGATTTAATAACTTGATCTAAATTAATTTTAAACTTTTTCATAATGATAATTTTAAGTTAAATAATAAGTTCATAATAACACTTTATGCTTAGTCCTTAACATACTTAACCTTATAAATCAAGCAAAAACCGGAGGCCTCCGAGAGGTCTCCGGCTCCATTCAATTGCCTATACAAATTTGTAAACTATACCAAGATATTATCCAAAACTTGTTTGCAATAAGCTCTGAGTTCGGGGTTCATCATCAGGCTCAGTTTGAGATTAGATTTGGCCAGCTCTTCGTTAGTACCGCAGTCAAAACGCAAAGCATCACAAAGCACTCCGGTCAGCTTCATACCCCGCACGGCCGCCAAGCCCATGGCGTCGGCCAAATTGATTTCGCCATTGTTACCTTTCCGCACTTCCGGTAAAATATCCATAATCTCATTTGGCAGAATATAAGGCCCCATACTGGCATAATTAGAAGGTACATCTTCTAAGGCCGGTTTTTCAATTTTACCCTTAGCATGGACGATTCGACCATCACGCACTGCCCCGATAAGAGCACCATAACGCACCATTTGTTCACGCGGAAATTCCATAATATTTTCAACCATTCCGCCCAGCTCTTCATATACGTCTAAAAGCTGTTTTAAGATACCTTCCCCATGGAAATTCACATACACGTCATCGGGCCACATCACCACAAAATCGCGTTTTCCGACAATTTCTTTCGCCATCAACACGGCATGACCATTACCCTTAGGCTCGGCTTGCTCGGCAAAAGAAAATTTCATTCCTTCCGGAATAATATCTTGCACCACCTTGAGCAAATCCAACTTATTTTTTTCTCTCAGATGATTTTCCAACCACGGATAAGGAGAAAAATGCTTTTCAAAAAGCCCCTTACAAGATTGATCACTATAAATAAACACAATCTCTTTGATACCGATTTCCGCACAGCAATCCACCGCATATTGAATAATCGGCTTGCTGTTTAAGGTCAAAAAGCCCTTGTGCAAAGCTTTAGTTGACGGAAGGTTTCGGGTAGACAATCCTGCCACCGGCAAGATACAAACTTCAGGTCTTCTATGCATCAAAAAACTCCACATAATACGTTAACTTTATGAGCCAAATGATAGCACAAAAAAACGTTTCGACAAGTATTATTTCCGAACTATCACACCACTTGCCTGAGAAATTTTACCATCAGATTTAATCAAGATACTATTCTTTTTTTTAGGCTGTTCTTGTTTCAGAATAGTGCCTTGTTTTACAATCACATTTTCTTTTCCTTGGGAGCTAAAATCCAAGACCGGAATTTTATTTTGTTCCTGTAAAGATTCCGACTTTTCAATATCCTCAATATCGCGTGTCACCGTCACACTTTTTCCGCCGCCCGCCACCGAAATTTTACCGGTATTTTCTTTGAGCTTACGTTCAATTTCGGCCTGCCGCAACTTTTCTTGATAATTTTTTTCCGCAGTTTCAATTTGCGGTTTCACATAAGCATAATACTCCGACATATTTTCAGCCAATTTCTTATTATCCTCCGTCGCCGTTATCAGCGATTGCTTAATCTTATCTTCATATTCGGACAACTGCAACGGATCAAGCGTATTTTGCATTTTCACATAATTTCGCGACAATTTAGCATTAATATCGTCTAATTCCACAAACAAACTTTCGACCACGGCATTAATAGCCATAGCCTTCGCATCGTTTTCAATGCGGTATTCAGTCTCAATATTCGCCAAACGAGTTTTAAATTCCGCATCACTTGTCTTAAATTCATTAAACTTACGTTGTGCATCGGTATGAATATCGGCAATCTGATTATATAATATATTAGTTCTATATTTGATATCATCAACACTATGTTTGTTCAGTTCGCTTTCCGCCTTATCGATTCTATTTTGCAACAAAGCATTTTTACGTTTTGCATCATCAATCTGTGTTTGTTCAAATTTTGGGCTCAACCCCAAAGTCAGCACCTCAGACAAACCCTTTCCGATATTCTCCAACTCCTCATTCAAAACTACCATTGCTTCTTTGATGGTCGGATTCTGGATTTGTGTTTGAATCACTTGAAATTTCTGTTTAATTTCCTTATTCAAGCGATTTTCCATCGTTTTGGCAATACTCATCTGCTCATTCATATTTTTCTGCAGCAGCTCACGCTCTGCCTGCGCTTCGGCTTGTTTTTTAGCAGCAATTTCAGCGTGTTGACGTTGATACAAATTCACAATTTTGCTAACATCAACCTCCAGCTGAGGTGCCGATAACGCCCCCACAAGTCCAAACTCAACTGCAGGTAACTTACTGTCCTTAAACGTCACCCCAAATCTTGCGTTAGTATCCCAGAGCAACAAATTACCTGCGGCCGTCATTGTAAGCAGATACCCTTTATCCGTCACAAATTTCATATCCGTCAAACGATAATCCGCCTTAGATATTTGCAATTTTCCACTAACCGACTGGAGTTTAGTTTTTCCGGTTTCCAAATTATCGCGAACCAATTTTGACAATCCGTCCCCATTGGAACGTTTTTTCAAATCATCTTCAATCGGAGCAAAATTCATTCCCTTAAATTCAGCATCGACAATTTCAAACTCACTGACGGCCTCCAAAGTTTTAATAAACTCCTCCACCGAGGTCGCATCAGCCGTAAAAGTATTGTTACTGCTCAAAGTGCCATACGCCAACCCATATACACTTCCGCTCCAAAACGTATCATCCAGATTCACATCTTGCAGCACAACAGCTCCTTTCAGAGTTGGGCTTTGCACAAAATTGAGCTCAGCCTCGCCTTGCAACTTACCTTTACTATAATCAGCGGAAAAATCACTGATTTTCAAAACATCATTTGACAAATCAAGCTGCGCGACAACATTTTGCATCTGCAAATTTTCATACATTAACTTTGCAATTACCAAACCCAAATTAACATTGAGATTTCGATATAACTCATAATTAATTTTCACGGTTGACCACAGCGGCTTAGCCAAAAACGCCACGGCATTTTCATCAGACTTTTTAAAAGACGCTACCTCATTATTAATCCGATTTGCCTCTCCGTTATAGAAAAAGCGCTCCAGTTCCAATTGATTAACCTGCAAGTTCCCGTTTATTATTTTTTTCTCACCCTCATGCGTATAGGCCAAATTTCCCTTAAAGTGGTTTTGTCCGATAGTCGCCGTCAGATTATCTGCCTTAAAACTATCCGTCGTACCTTCCACATCCGCATTCAAAGTCAACACCCCGAGCGAATATACATTAGGCGCATAATTAATCTTAAAATTTTGCAGCATAGTAATAAAATCAGGAGCCTTGAGATAAATTTTTCCCTGATAAAAATGCTCGGTTTCTAGCTGATTTACTTCCCCGCCAAAACTCATGTCTAAATTTTCCAGTTTCGAGACATTTTTGACGGCAAACCGCTTAAGTGTACCGGTTGCAATACCTTCCGCCGTAAAGTTTTTAAGATTTTTCAGCTCCCAATCCGGCAGTTCCACAGCAAACTTACTCAACAAAGAAAAGAAATCCGGATTTTGAAATTTATATTTCAGATTTTCAAATTCAAAATTCTCACCAAAGCCTTTGATTTTGCCGGAAAGCTCTAAATTTCCTCCTGACAAGCTCGGCACTTCGAGTTTCTTTAGCTCCAAAACGCCTTGCTGAATTTTTCCTTCTGCGGTCATTTTTTCAAACGGCAAATTATCATAAATTCCTAGTCCCAGCTTAAGCATAAATTGCACATCGGCATCTTTCAGCCAGCCCAGTTGGCTAAAACGATACCGCAGTCGATTTTCCAAATTCGTATCTGCCACCTCTTGAGGCAACATCGGAACATAATTATCAAAATTGATACTATCCGCCTCGCCGATAACAAACAGCTTCAGCTTTCCATCTTCACGCATCACCGCAATATCGCCGGCCACTTTAGTTTTATCCAAAGTAAAATCCAGCGGTGTAATTTTAATTTCGTTTAATGTCCCCTCAAGCTTAGCTGTTCCTGTAAATTTCCGATAGATTGAAGGCACCGGCAACACCGGTTCAAGCTTAATCGCCCGCAGCAAATCCACCAACTCATCAGCCCGCAAAGACACATCCGATTGATATTGCAAAACCCCTTTTTCATCGGGAAAGATTGTTCCGGTCAACTTAAAATTAGCATTTCCCGGCAACTGCGCCTGCAATTTATTAATATTTAGCTTGCCCGGCAACACATCAAAACTCAGTTCCAAATTTTTGATTTCCTGACCGTCATACATCGTTTTAACCGCGTTAATATCCATAATAATATCGGCTTTAGGATTAATTTTTAGCTCTTTCCCTTGTGCATAAGTCTGCACCACCTCGGTCAAAGCGGCCACCACCGGAGCCAAATCAAACTCCGTCAAATTAAACGCCATTTCGATTTGCTGACGTTTAATCTCCTCATCTTGCTGGTTCCAATCTTTGACCTCTTGCAACCGCGGAATAATGATATTACCGGCTGCTGCCGTATCGCCATACTTCACAATTAGATTTGAGAATTCAATTTTTTGCCTATTCGTATTAATTTGGGTCGAAACCGCGAGCGGAAAATCATATTGCTTTTCAAATTTAACATTTTTGAAATTTTCGTTCACAAAACTCATCAACTGCTTAGATTCAAAATTCAGATTTCCGGTAATCACATCATTTTTCGGCATCACCGACCCATCAAACCAAAACATGGTCTGAGTTGCCGGATTCGTTATACGCACATTGATGGAAGTATTCATATTTTCGGTAATCCGCCCCACCACAAAGGCAAACCCGGCCGGATTATTATCTTTCATATAGCTTCCCTCAATATGGAAAGGCCCAAGCAAACTATCCGCCATCACCTCTGCCGATAGGTTGTCAAATTTCCAATCAATTCCTCTTTTGGGATCATCAAAAGTCAGCGTCGCTTTTTCAATCGACAAACTATCAAATTTGACTTGCGTTTCCGCCATTTTTTGCTTTTGTTCCGCCGAAAGTTCCCCACTCCAGTTCAAGCTGCCGTCTTCCATAATTTTCATTCTTATGGTTGGGTGCTGGAGCGTCATATGCTCCACATTAAACTCCCCTTTCAACAGCGGCCCCCAAGAAAGTTTGGCCACCAAACGTTCCACTTCGGCCAAAGGCTGTGGAATTTCGGTTTTTTCGCTATAAATTTTAATATCCTGCGCCGTCAAATAGGGCGAGGGCAAAAACTTTAGTTCAACCGGTCCGGAAAACACTACTTTTTTTCCGGTTGCCTCTGAAAATTGTTCTGAAATTTTGGCCTTATGCTCATTCCAATCAATCGAATAAATCAAGATTGCCAAAGCACCCGCCGCCACTAACAACAAAACAATAACTGCCAGTAAAAACTTTTTCACTAAACCCTCACCTATGAGTAAATTTCAAAAACTAATCTTTGATTAAGTATTTTAATGTATATTACCATATAATTGTTAACAAGTTTTTATCAGGTTGCCAAGAAAAATGAACACATCATCACAACTATTTGAGCTGGCACGCCAAGTTCGTCAGCACGCCTACGCCCCCTATTCAAGATTCGCCGTCGGAGCCGCCATTTTGAGCAGCGACGGCAAGACTTATATCGGTTGCAATGTCGAAAACATTTCTTACCCCTGCGGCAGCTGTGCCGAACAAGGGGCTATTTCGGCCATGATTGCCGGAAAAAGCAAGGAAATTTCTCAAATTTTGATTTTGGCAGATAGTCAAGAGCTCATCACGCCTTGCGGTGCTTGTTTGCAACGGATTAAAGAATTTGCCGCTCCCGATTGTGAAATTCTGTTGGCAAATTTAAGCGGCATCAAGAAAGTGCTCAAACTTCAAGAAATGTTACCCTATGCTTTTGAGGCTCCGGAGGTCGGTCATGAGTAATAAAACCGTTAATTATATAAAGCAACACATCACCCCATACCAGCCGCAAACTTTGATAATTTTGGGCAGCGGATTAGGGAATCTGGGTGAACACCTGCAAGAACCGATATCGCTAAACTACCAAGACATTCCCGACTTTCCGCACAGCACGGTTCAAGGCCACAGCGGAAAGCTCATTTGCGGACGGCTAGGAGAGCACGAAGTTTTGTGCATGCAAGGTCGTTTTCATCTCTATGAAGGACACAAGCCCTCAACCATTCACCAGTTGTTTGCATGGTTCAAAGAGTTAGGCATTAAGGAGCTGATTGTGACCAACGCCGCCGGCTCGCTCAATCCTGAAATTGCCCCCGGCAGTCTGATGTTGATAAAAGACCACATCAATCTGAGCGGCCAAAACCCTCTGATTGGCCCCAATGACGATAGCATAGGTCCGCGTTTTCCGGCCTTAAACAATGCTTATGATGAAGAGATTAGAGCGAGAGTTAAACACTTAGCTCAAAAGCATGATATTGCCCTTTCGGAAGGTGTTTATATGATGGTGCTGGGACCAAATTTTGAAACTCCGGCTGAGATTCGCGCTTTTCGAATTTTAGGTGCCGATGCCGTTGGTATGTCTACCGTCCCGGAGGTAATTTCGGCTATTCATGTCGGCATGAAAGTTTTGGGCATTTCGGTAATCACCAATTATGGCGCCGGCATGAGTAGTGAACAACCCAGCCATGAAGAAACTTTAGCTCAAGGACAAAAAGCCTCGAACCAACTGAGCCGATTAATCATTGCTTACCTCAAGGAGAAAAACAATGGATGACGTCAGCGCCGCCAAAATCATAATTCAATGTCTGGATTTAACCTCGCTTGGCGAACACGATACCGAAGACGAGGTCATAGAGCTTTGCCGTCGTTCGCAAACAGAATATGGCCCAACGGCAGCCGTTTGTATTTGGCCCAAGTTTGTACCTTTGGCCAAAAATTTGCTGATTGATAGTTCCACCAAAGTTGCCACGGTCGTCAATTTTCCCGATGGCGGAGATGATTTGGTGCGTTTGGAAATGGAAATCAGTTCCGCCTTAAAATATGGCGCCGACGAGATTGACGCGGTTTTGCCTTACCGCGAATTTCTCAAAGGCAACATCACACTTTGTGAAGAGTTTTTGCGGACTGCGGTTAAATTGTGTCATAAACGCGCCCCGCTCAAAATCATCTTAGAAACTGGAGAGCTTAAATCAGCCGCCACCATTGCCTTAGCGACCAAACTCTGCATTTCGCACGGTGCCAATTTCATCAAGACCTCAACCGGCAAGAGTAAAGTATCAGCCACTCCGGAAGCTGCCAATGCCATTTTGGAAACCATTGCCTCGGGCAGGCGCAATGCCGGTTTCAAGGCCAGCGGCGGAATTAAGACCCTTGAAGAAGCCAAAAAATATTTGGTACTGGCCAATGCGATTATGGGTTATAAGTGGATTAGCCCCAAAAATTTCCGCATTGGCGCCAGCTCATTACTAGACAATTTGTTAGAAGTCATCAGTAGAGGATACTAGCCATGTTACCCCAAGAGATTATCCGCCACAAACGCGACCACCAAGCTCTAAGTGAAGAAGAAATTTCCTTTTTCATCAACGGTGTAACCGACGGCAGCATTGCCGACTCCCAAACCGCCGCTCTGACCATGGCCGTTTTTCTAAATGGTATGACTAATGATGAAACCGCCTCTTTGGCCTTAGCTATGAGAGATTCGGGCGATGTCCTGAGTTGGCAAGAATTAGATCGTCCGGTTGTCGACAAACACTCCACCGGCGGTGTCGGCGACAAAGTCAGTCTGATGTTAGCTCCGATGTTGGCGGCTTGTGGAGCTTATGTCCCGATGATATCCGGCCGCGGCTTGGGTCACACCGGCGGAACCTTGGATAAATTCGATTCGATTCCCGGATACAATACCGCCCCGAGCAACGAACTGTTTAAGCAAACGGTCAAACAAGTTGGTTGCGCCATTATCGGACAAACCGGAAACTTAGCCCCTGCCGATAAAAAAATTTATGCCCTGCGCGATGTCTGCGGCACGGTTGAATCCATTCCCCTGATAACCGCCTCGATTCTTTCCAAAAAACTCGCCGCCGGATTAGATTGCCTAGTCATGGACTTAAAATGCGGCAACGGAGCTTTTATGCCTGACCTCAATTCGGCTCGCGAGTTGGCTCATAGCATTACCCGCGTGGCCAACCTGGCACATACCAAGACCACCGCAATTTTGACCGACATGAACCAAGTTTTGGGCTATAACGTCGGCAATGCTTTAGAGATGCGTGAGGCGGTTGAATATCTGCAAGGCCAGCGCCGCAACGAGCGACTGCACCGCGTCACCATTGAACTTTGTGCCGAGTTGTTGTGCACCGCCAAGCTTTGTCAAAACCACGATGAAGCAGTTAAAAAATTGCAACACAGTTTAGATTCGGGACAAGCTCTGGAGATTTTTGCCCGCATGGTCAGCGCTCTCGGCGGGCCTAAAGATTTTGTGGAAAAATATGATAAGTATCTGCCGCAAGCCCAGCTGATTAAACCGGTATTTGCGCTTAAGTCAGGCTATGTCAGTGCCGTAAAAACCCGTGAGATTGGCTTGAGCCTAATCGGCTTGAAGGGCGGGCGCACTCATCCCGAACAAAAACTTGACTTTGCCACCGGCTTTAGCGACTTTTGCACCATTGGTGACTATGTTGATGACCAAACCCCGCTGGCCTTTGTTCATGCTCAAAACGAGGAGGATTTTGCCCTCGCCGCTGAACAAATCCGCCAAGCCGTAACCATTAGCGAACAAAAGCCCGATGTTAATGATGTGATTATTGAATATATTCGCTAATGATAAAAAAAACACCCCGCAGTTTCAAGCTGCGGGGTAATTTATAAGGCTCAATTTACTTAGCTCCGAGTGTTGGTACGACGTGGGGCATAAATATCATCTTGATAAGCATTTTTCTTTGCCTCATTGCCGCCAAGTTCTTGTGCTACATAGGTTTTGTCATCACTTTTACCCATAAAATCATGCACTTCCTGACGGATATAATCATTGCGTTCCAATCCTGTCAATCCCATAGCATTAGCCTCATTACAAGCCTTATTATACATCATTTCTTGACGCAAAGCTTCAATTTTATTTTGCACGGGCCCTTTGGATTGTTCTTCTGCCACATTTTGCGAAGTTTGAGCTTGTAATTGCTCATGAGCGGCTTGGTTTTCCGGAGTAATTTCCAACTTGCTGGCATCTCCCTCAATCACGGTAATATTTTCCGGCGTATCTTCGTGAGGAGCATAATCACCCATATAGCCAAAGTCCTCATGGCTCATTCCCCATTTTTTCAAATCTGCCTCATGGCCTTGCATAAACTTCTGTTCACCTTCCGAGAGTTCAAGCCCCATATTTTGCCGCTCGGTCAAATCGGTATAGACCGCTTCTTGCACTTTCAAGTCCTGAACAGCAAATTGTGCCAAGGTTGCTTTCAACGATGCCTCATTACCACCGGTCACCATACCATGCTCACCTGGCACTTGGTACAATCCATGCTCATCCGGAGTCAAGCTGGCAAACATCTTATCCGTCAAAGCCGCATCATTAGCGTTATCGAGGCTCAGATTTCCGGTCACATTGATAATTCCGTCACCATTAATGGCATAATCCATCTTCACCCCGGCCATATCAATAACGTGAGTTTCACCCACATTTGGAGTATCATTTTCCGCCATTTGCGTCTGGTGGGCCGAATTTTCCTCTGTCACTGATTGTGGCGCGGCTGCCTGCTCAGCTACCGTCTCGGTTTGTTGTTCTGCCGCTTGGTTATGAGCATCAAATTCACCTCGTTCAAATGCCGCTTGATTAGGGTTATGCCCATAAACCGAGGACATATCATTTTCATCAAAATTGCTTTGTGGCGCATTAGTATTTTCCGGCACCACTCTAAACTCTTGCTCCGGTTGCACCTCCAAATAATCGGGCATACCATTATTATTCAAATCCAAACCGGCATTATCTGCAATCGAGTTTTCGGCCATGGTTTTCAAATCGGTGGTTTCTTCAGCCCCGCCACGCATCAGACACGAGGTCAAAAATCCGGTCGCCGCCACCCCGAGCGCCACCACTGCTGCTTTGCGTTGTCCTTTCGGAGATTTGAGCACCGCCCCGATTTTGGGTCCCAAAGCCAAGCCCATTCCGGCCAAACTCTGCCCATAGCGCATAATTTGTGCTACTTGCCCCAAGTTTTCCGCCCCGCTCATTCCGGGGATTACGGCCGAAACCGCCGATAAGGCTACTGCACTTGCTCCGAACAATCCTTCTTTTGATGTCAAAAACTTACCAAAAGTCAAATCTTTGTTTTGGGCTTTCATCTGCTTATAGGTACTAGACATATTCTTAATACTGGTACCCATCCGGTATGCCGCCAAGGCCGCCATACCGACCGGACCACAAAGCTTCGCCGCCTCGCCCAAAGCATAACCTTTGGCAAAACCTAAAGCACTCATACCGAATTGCTTCAAACCGTTCTTAGCCAATTTGTAGTTTTCACCATATTTCTTGGCCCATTTTGCATCTAAATCTTTAGCCTTGGCCGCAAATTTTTTCACCCCTTCGGCTGTAGGCGAGCTAAGCTGCCCCAAACGCTCCCCATAAGTGTTGGAAGCCATATACACCGCGGCCGCCACACCGGCAATGGCATCTTGATTTAGCTTAACTTTTTTGCCTTTCCTTCCCGCCTCTACCAGTTTGCTAAAGCCTTGGGCAATTTTCTCATCATTAGTATTACCCTTGGACATTTGGTCGGCACTATAAGCCTCAAACAAGACTTCTTGCAAGCTTTCCTTAAGCGAGCCGTCCCAGTCCTCAACCGAAACTCCGTCTTTTTTGTTAGCCAATTTTTGCATGGCTTTGAGTTTGGCTGCTTCCAGCAATGTCTCTTTGGCTTCGGCTTGTTGGGTCTCATCAAGTTTTTCACGTCCAAAAGTCGTTGGTTTGCCGCGCACATCAAGCGCCTCCAACATATTGTGAAGTTCTTTCCACTCCGGATCTTGCTTTTCCCCTTCTGCCTTGGGAGCAAACGGATCATAATCCCAGAGGGATTCAATGCTTTGCATATTGGCATCAAGATGTTTCGCATCAACATTTTTCAAACCATTTTCGGCATCATACTGAGCCAATGCCTCGCCCATCATTTTTTTGACATCAGCAACGGTTTCCGGTTTGTTAGTTGCACGAGCAGACAACTTCTCAATTTCGGGAGCTTGTTCGACCAAAGTTGCGAGTTCAATATTATTTTTGCCTTGAGCGGCTAACACTTCCTGCCCGCGTTCGGACAAATGTTCAAGTTTCATTTCGCAAAGTTTATCAAAATTATCTTTGCCCTCTGCCGGCACCAGAGCTTCTGCATCCAAAATCTGCTTGGGGCTCAAATGTTCGGCAAGTTTGTTTAAGCCGCTTTCATTCAGCTCGGCATACAGCGCCGCCATTTTTTCTTGCGACAAATTTTCCAAAAAGCTAAAATCACCCTTCTCAATTGCATGGGTATATTTTTCCAGTTCTGCTTTTTCTAATACTTCAACCATTTTTTAGCTCCTCGCGCTGATTCTAGCAACGCTATAGATTACATAACATAAGCTCATTTTAGCAGAAAATTATCCATATTGCAATATGTTTTGTCAATTTTCCGGAAAATGTAACTTATCATTCACACTTGCGCTTAAGTATATCTCAAAACCCCTAAACTAAAGGTTAATCCAAGCACAAAAAAAACCGGAGCAATTTCTTGCTCCGGCTCTTTTTGGCAGATAAAACTTAGTAGTCTTTGCCGCGTCTGTTGCTGGCCCAATGCTGCAAATTAGCATTTTCCTGAGCCGCCACGGCAGCACGATGTTGCTCATCGGCCACTTTAGCAATGGCGGATTGTTTATCAAAGTTTTCCGTCAGCGCCAAACCATCATCACGCAACTCAATACCGTGAGCTTCCAGCTCTTTTGAGTATCCGTTCACCCATTGATCCAAACCATGGATTTTTTCCGGATTCGGATGTACATCGGGATTTTCGGCCAAATCCATATAGACACCGGCTTTAGCCACAATCTCCATTGCTTTTTTCTCCGGATCAGCCACATCGGGGAAACCGCGCAACCGATCAGCCAAAGCTTTAGTTCCTTCATCATATTCCAGTTGAGCATGAGTAACCTTCAAAACACCGTCTTGGAACTGGTAAGAAACCTCGTTTTTGCCTCCGAGTGAAATATCACCGGAATAAACCTCACCCGGTTTATATTCATAAGAAACATTACGATAATCCTTACCCACCGCTTGCGGAGCTTTTTCACCATCTTCAAAAGCGATAGTCCGCACTTCCGGCTCTGCAACTGCAACCGGAGTTTCCATCGGCTCCATTTGCGGATCTTGAACATCAACCACCACCGGCTCAACGGTTTCCGGCGCTGTCGGTTTCACTTCCGGCTTAGTTTCCTGTACTACCGGTTTGGGCTCATGATGAACCTGCGGTTTGGGTTCTTCGCACAGATAATGCCCGCGGTTATCATAAGAGTTCATACCGTTCGCCACATCTTTTGCAAAATCCGGATGCATCGGTTCCATCTTCATCAGTTCGGACAAACGGGATTCGGCATTACCCTCGCCGCAGCGAATATCTTGAACTTGTTTGAGCATTTGTTCAATTTCTTCCACCAGCGGACGTTGGTTCGGCAAGTTCATCTTGCGCATCAAACCAAATTTGTAGCTAAATTCCTCCATGGTATTAATCCCCGGGAAATCATCCAAATTGATTTTTCCGGCCTTAACCAAGATATCCAAATCTTGCTGTTCGCAGTCTTCCACAAACATATCGGCTCTGCTGGCCCAGAATTTCAAATCAGCCGTAGTTTCCGGAGCTTTTTCTTGGATTTTGATTTTAGCTTCGCAGTCATTAGCATTAACCGCGCCGTTTTCATCGCAACCACAATCATCACCGAGCATTGTCAACAAATCTTTACGGTCTTGCTCACTGATACCCTCAAGCTCAGCCTTAATCTCTGTAGAATCCACCGCTGCAACCTGAGTAGAGTCTGCCACATTGGTAGAATCATGCGGAGCTTCTCCCGGCATATCAATCAACTTAGCAGTTTTTTCGGCCGCCGTTTCACCATTATTCATCCAATCATGTCCGGCTCTAAACAAAGCACCGAGAGCAAAACCGAATGCTGAGTTGCCCATACCACGGACAAAAGCCCTCGACCAGCTGGCTTTGGGAGCATTGGTGTTGCCGTTCGGGTTCGCAGCCGCTGCAGCTTCTGCTTTTGCGTCACGATGATGAATGGCTAACGTATTCAAAATACCCATACCACCGGCAATTGCTCCTCGGGTTGTCAAGTTGTTCAAGCCCAAAGCACCATAACCGACCACACCGCTGACAATCATATTAACTGCCCCCACCGAGGCTTTAATCACATCAATTTTATTTTGGCTGGCAAAGGCGCTAAATCCCAAAGTTTGTCCCTTAGCGGCAGCTTGAGCCTTTTCTTTCTTATATTCTTCCAACAGCGGCTTGGTTGAAGTTGCCACGGCATAAGCGGCATAAACTGCCATTCCGGCCGGAGCCATATGTGCCACTGCCAACATTCCGGCACCAATAGCCATACCGCGAGCCATTTTACCAATAACCGGAGCAAACTTGCGAGCCACCTTATAGGCCTTGCCGATAGTTTTATTTTTGCTCAAAGCTTCGTCCCAAGCTTTGAGTTCTTTAGCTGTTGCCTCCGTAATTTTTTCAACCTGTTTACCGAATTTAGTATCACTAAAAGCAAGTTTGGCTTGCTCTTTGCGGTGTTCAATCCACTCATGAGTAGTTGCGGCATAAGCGGCAATTGCGTCTACACTGACATCAAGTGTGTTTTTCTTATTGCCTTCGGCTACAAATTTGTTAACCGCTTCTTGAGTTGCAACTTTGGGGTTTGTACCTTCTTTTAGTGCGGCAGTAGCCGTGGTGGCCATATAGACTGCCACCTGAATTTCATAATTAATGGCATCTTTATATTGTTTTTCGGTCAAACCTTTAACATTGCGGCTTTCCTCTTTAACTTTGCGAGCCGCAGTATCCATCAAAACTTGCTTGGCATCTTCCGACACATTCAACCAGTCAACCACTTCACGTGCCGACTTAAATTCTTCAGCTTTGAGGTCAACTTTCCATTTTTCGAGGTTTTCCGAATTTTTTACATATTCTTCGGCACTAACTTTCCAAACCTCGTTTTCCTGATGGATGTTGCGAGCCATCTCACTAACTTTAGCGTAGTCAGCAATCAGTTGACGTTTAGTTGTCGGCAGTTTATCCATAATTTCTGCCAACACCGCACCGTCCAAATAGTTCAGTGCATCTACAAATTTACTATCATCAACTTGAGCCAAAACCTTAGCAATCTCGGCCGTATCGGTAACCCGTCCGAGAATGATATCGCTTAATTTCTGGTCCAACTCACTAACACCATAAGTTGCTTTTGCCATTTTAAAATCTCCCACACTAGATTTACATTTTGAGGCATAATAACTCAATTTTAATATAATTTCAACAACTTTTTGTCAAAAAGATGATTTTTCTCCCATTTTTGGCAAAATGTAATATTTTTGTAACAAATATTGCCCCAAATCACATCAGAATTGGGGCAATATAGGAACAACTCATTAACAAAGCCTTAAAAAAAGAATCTGTCCACAGTGCGAAAAGCACGATATCCAGAAACTAAACCTCCAATTTCAGACTCATGTCATCTGTATCAAGCACTGCCGTTCCGCCAATCGGGAAAGTCATCAGCGGCGTGGTATGTCCAAAATCCACATTAGCCACCACCGGCAGATTTTTAAGTTTGCGCTGGTTAGCAACAATATAGGCCAGCTTTTCGGCACTGACTTCCGAGGCTTTTTGGAACCGTCCGATAACCACCGCTTTTACATTTTCAAAATCATCCTGATAGCACAGCGCCTGCAAATTCCGCTCAAATTCCGCCGCATCACCGCCGGAAGTAAAGCAATCCTCAATAAACAAGATAGTCGGGTTCTCAAAACGCGGCCGGAAAGATGTTCCAAGCAACAGATTAAACGTACCCAAATTGCCGCCCAAGATAGTTCCGCTCGCCTTTCCCGGATGCAACACACTCCAGCCCTCATTTTGAATAAACTTGCGTTCCTCCTGGTTAGCAAACCACAAATCGTCACTCCACTCCACCGACGGCCTAATCTCATTTTTGCCGCTCAACATTACCATTTTCCACAAATTTTCGAGCGTATATTCCGCGCCTTTTTTCATCCCGAGCGAACTAAAATGCGGCCCCGAAAAAGTCACCAATCCGGTCTTGGCATAAATTCCGTTTAACAAAGCCGTAATATCGGAAAACCCGCAAAAGATTTTCGGATTTTTCTTAATCAGCTCATAATCAATAAACGGCAGCAACATATTGGAGTTTGCCCCACCGATAATCGTAAAGATTGCTTTGACCTTGGGGTCGGCAAAAGCTTCGTGCAAATCTTCCAAGCGTTTTTCTAGTGGCGACGAGGCCATCAAATCGCAGTTTTCATCGGTAGTATTTTTTCCAAAAGAAACCTTGAGCCCCACTTGCTCAAAACGCTGACGTGCAATCTCGCGGGAATCTGCCCCGATAATTTTGATACTCCGCGCCGGAGCAATCACTCTGATTTCATCACCCGCTTGCAATCTTGCCGGTACAATTTTTTTCATTTTTCATCTCCTCGTAAATTGATTAATTTAACTTATACCATGTAAATCAAAATTTCTATTGCAATTAAAGTTTTCCGCGCTTATCATCAGAACAAAACACGAACATAAAGGCCAGCTAAGATGGATAAATTCAGCCACATTCCCTTTGTCAACTCTACTGTTGCCGCCGGTTTTCCAAGTCCGATAGGCGATGACGGCGCAGAAAAGCTCAACCTCAACCACCGCCTGATTAATCACCCCGCCGCCACCTATTTTCTAAGAGTAAAAGGCGATTCGATGAAAGATGCCGGCATCATCGACGGCGATATTCTCATTGTCGACCGCTCACTTTCCCCGAGCAATCATAATATTGTCATTGCCGAGCTTAATGGTGAACTCACCGTCAAACGCCTCAAACACGACCACGGGCAAACCTTTTTAGTACCTGCCAATGACGCCTACTCCCCCATTATGGTCAGCCCCGATGACGAGTTTAGCATTTGGGGCGTGGTTTCGGGCAGTTTTCGGACTTATTAAAATGTATTTTCTGTTTGACTGCGACAACTTTTTTGTTTCTTGCGAGCGGGTCTTTGCACCGGCCTTAAAAAAAGTTCCGGTCGTGGTTCTTTCTAACAATGACGGCTGCGTAGTTTCGCGCTCTTATGAGGCCAAAGCTTTAGGTATCCCCATGGGTGCACCATATTTTCAAATTGAGCGTTTTTTAAGCCGCCATCAGGGGGTAGCCCTATCTTCCAACCATGAGTTCTATGCCGATATGTCCCGCCGCATTATGTCCATTTTGCGCAGCCACTTTCCCGAGCTTGAGGTCTATTCTATTGATGAAGCCTTTGCACGCCTATCAGAGACTAAGCAATTAGAAGAAATCGCTCTCCAAACCCGCAACCAACTCTTGCAACAAACCGGCATTTCTGTTTCTGTCGGCATTGCTCCCACCAAAACTTTGTGCAAAATCGCCGCCCGCCAGGCCAAACAAAAAGAGCGCGATAAAATTTTTCTCTTAAACAACGCCGCAGATATCCGCACTCAGCTGGAGCACATGGATGTTAATAATGTCTGGGGTGTCGGCCGCCATTTAAGCCCCAAACTTGGATATCTGGGCATTTTCACCGCCTGGGATTTAGCCACCGCTCCTCTTCAACAAATCCGCCATTGTTTTGATGTCCGCCTAGCCAAAACCGTTTTGGAACTCAACGGCACGCCCTGTTTGGAAGTAGAAGGCGATGACACTTCCCAAAGCCTGACCACTTCTCGCAGTTTTGAACGCGAAATCAGCGACTATGAGCAACTAACCCAAATCATCGCCGAATTTACCGACAAGTCAGCACAGAGGCTGCGCCGCCAAAATGCAGTTGCCCGCGGCGTAACCGTATTTTTGCGCACCAATCGCTTTGCTAAAAATAAAGAACAGTACAATAATGCCGCCTATGTTTCGCTGAGTTCTCCCACCGCCCACACCGGAAAATTGATACACGCCGCCCAACAAGCCTTACAACAAGTTTATCGCCCCGGATTAGCCTATAAATCCGCCGGCGTAATTCTTAAAGACATTCAACCCCTCGACCAAGTTCAAACCACCTTTTTTGATTCTGCACCCACCAATAATAAAGAGCAAACCCTAATGTCCGCCCTAGACAAACTCAATCATCGTTTTGGCGCCAAGACCGTACGTTTTGCACCTCAAGCCCAAAACATTCGTCCGCTCATCAGACAAGACCACCGTACCCGACTATATACCACCTCTTGGAACGAACTTGCCACGGTAAGCTAATTTTTTTTGCTCTGTCGACTGAAACTTTTACCAAATATAAATGTCTGCCGATTATAATTAGTTTAATTAATAAGAACATAAAGGTAATAGTCCTCATGAGTTTGGAAGCTCTACTTGCCATTTCCGGATTTTTGCTGATGTTGTGCGTGTTTACCAACAAAATCACCGACAACTTCGGCATTCCCTCGCTATTACTTTTTTTAGGACTGGGCATGTTAGCCGGTTCCGATGGCCCCGGCGGCATTGAGTTCAACAACTCCCGCCTTACTAACTATATTGGTACCGTCGCTCTGGCTTTCATCTTGTTTTCCGGTGGTTTGGGCACTCGTTGGCAACAAGTCCGTCCCATTTTGGCACGCGGCAGTTTGCTTTCAACCTTAGGAGTCTTACTCACCGCTATTTTCATGTATTTTTTCAGTTATTATATTTTGCGCCAGAGTTTTGAAATTTCGCTATTGTTGAGCGTCATTATTTCTTCTACCGATGCCCCGGCAGTTTTTTCCATTTTGCGCTCTCACAATCTCAGTGTTCCTGGCCGGCTCAAAGCCATTTTAGAGTTTGAATCCGGCAGCAACGACCCCATGGCCGTTTTCCTGTCCATGGGTGCCATGGCTGTCATCAGCAGTGGCGAATGGAACCTTATCGGCCTCACCGGAGATTTCCTCTTACAGATGTTCTTAGGCACGGCTTTAGGTATGCTTTCCGGCTATTTAGCCAGCAAGACCCTGCGCCGCTGGATGTTTTCTTATCAAGGGCTCTATCCGGTTTTTGGCGTCGCTTTGGTTTTGCTGACTTATAGCCTCACCCAAATGCTAGGCGGCAATGGCTTTTTAGCCGTTTATCTGTGTGGCATTATCATGGGCAATACCGGCTATATGTACCGCCGCCACTTCATTCGTTTTCAAGAATCTTTGGTCTGGATAATGCAGATTAGTATGTTCCTGATATTAGGATTGCTGGTTTTTCCGCACGAACTCTCCAGCGTCATGCCGGTTAGTTTAGCTTGCACCTTGTTCTTGATAATAATTGCTCGCCCACTAGCAGTGTTTATTTGCCTGTATCGTAGCGGATTTTCCCTTCCCGAACAAATTTTCATCAGCTGGGCCGGATTCAAAGGTGCCGTCCCGATTATCTTAGCCACCTATCCGCTGATTTATGGTTTCCAAAATTCGCAGTTCTTATTTAATATCATTTTCTTCTTAGTTATTATTTCGGTCCTATTGCAGGCACAAAGCCTATCCTTTTTAGCGCGAAGACTTCAGCTCCATGCCGATGAAAATACACCTACCCCCAATCAGCTCAACACCACCTCTCCGGAAACCGCCCCCGCTGAGGAGCAATCCGCCTTGCCAACTTCTGAGACTAGCATATAAATGCTTACAACAATCCGCTACAGCTCACACTAACACAAAAAAAACCCCGAGCCAAAGTTCGGGGTTTTCTAATTCTGCGTTTCGCGTTAGCTTATTTTGCAGCTTCTTTAGCCGCAGCCTCAGCAGCAGCTTTCTCAGCCGCAACGCGAGCCAAATCTTTAGCTCCCTTGGCATTTACATCACGATCAACCAATTCAATAATCGCCATCGGAGCGCAGTCACCATAACGGAAACCGGTTTTCAAAACGCGGCAATAACCACCATTACGGCTCTTATAACGCTCAGCCAAAGTAGAGAAAAGTTTGGAAACAACTTCATTATCACGCAAGAAAGACAAAGCCAATCTGCGGTCATTCAAAGAACCTTTTTTACCCAAGGTAATCATATTGTCAACAAAAGTTCTGAGTTCTTTAGCGCGCGGCAAAGTAACCGTAATTTGCTCGTGGGTCAAAACTGCATTAGTCAGGTTTGAGAACAAAGCTCTTCTCTGACTGGTAGTCATACTAAACTTGCGATGTGCCATACCATGTCTCATGATACATTTCCTTTCATTTTCTCTGTGCTTTGCAGGACAAAGCGGATAAACACCAATTCGGCACTACTTTTCATACATGCCAAACAAACAAGCAGAGCACTCCCTGCTTAAATGTGGCTTGACTATAAACTAAATAAATAAAAAAGCAAGCATTTTTTTATCCCAGCTTCCGAAAAAAGCGCCCCGCCTCAAATGGGAATTTTATAGAGCATTTCCCCCCCCATTTCCCCCTACTTCGCATTCTCACCCACTCCACATTAGCCACAAAAAAAGCTCCCGATTTCACGGGAGCTTTTTTTGTGATTTTGCTTAGAAGTGCTCATCAACTCTCTTGATGAGTTCTTCAATATTTTCAGGCGGCCAACCCGGAGTATCCATTCCGAGATGAATGCCCATCTTTGCCAAAACCTCTTTAATTTCATTCAAAGACTTACGGCCAAAGTTCGGAGTTCTGAGCATTTCAGCTTCGGTCTTCTGAACCAAATCGCCGATATAAACGATATTGTCATTCTTAAGGCAGTTAGCCGAACGAACAGAAAGTTCAAGCTCATCAACCTTTTTCAACAAGTTACGATTGAACGGCAATTCCTCTTTCTCAACTTCAGCCTCATTTTCCGGCTCATCAAAGTTGATGAAAGGTTTCAACTGGTCTTGCAGGATACGAGCCGACAAAGCCACGGCATCTTCCGGAGAAACCACACCATTGGTTTCCACCACCATGGTCAATTTATCATAGTCAGTAACCTGACCGACACGGGTATTTTCCACCTTATAAGATACTTTTTTCACCGGCGAATAGATTGCATCAACAGCAATCACACCGATTGGAGCATCCGGAGTTTTGTTCATAGCAGCCGGCACATAACCTTTACCGGTATTAACGGTCAACTCCATATTAATTTTCGCACCGGCATCAAGGTTACAAATCACCAAATCAGGATTTTTGATTTCCACATCATGACCGGCATCAATCATTTCGGCGGTCACCACGCAAGGTCCTTCCGCTTTCAAGGTCATGGTTTTGGGTCCTTCGCCATGGACGGCCACTGCCAAGCATTTAATATTCAGGACAATATCTGTAACATCTTCCCGAACACCCGGCACCACCGAAAACTCATGCAGCACACCATTAATTTTGATTGCTGTAACGGCACCACCCTGCAAAGAAGAGAGCAAAACTCTTCTCAAAGCATTACCGAGTGTCAGCCCGAAGCCTCGTTCCAGAGGTTCAACCACGATTTTAGCTTTGTTACCGCCATCACTAGGAACAACTTCTAAGTTCGTAGGTTTAATAAGTTCTTGCCAATTTTTTTGAATCACTGGTATGTCCTCTTTCAATTAGTGCATATGCATATATTACAAAAAACAAAGACCGGAGAGGCCTAGCCTCTCCCATCAACAAACATCAAACTATACGCGACGTCTTTTCTTCATACGACAACCATTATGCGGGATTGGTGTCACATCACGAATAGAAGTGATGGTAAATCCAATCACCTGCAAGGCTCTAATTGCGGATTCGCGTCCGGAACCAGGACCCTTAACCTCAACTTCCAAGGTTTTCATGCCATGTTCTTGAGCTTTTTTACCGGCATCTTCGGCGGCCACTTGAGCGGCATAAGGAGTAGACTTACGAGAACCCTTAAATCCTTGTGCACCGGAAGTAGACCAAGCCACGGTATTGCCTTGAGCATCGGTTATAGTAACTCTAGTATTATTGAAAGTCGAATTCACATGGGCCACACCCGCGGTGATATTCTTCTTTTCTTTTCTTTTCACACGTTGTGATACTGCTTTTGCCATTTAACAACTACCCTTCAAACTATTTCTTCTTATTAGCAACAGTTTTACGTTTACCTTTACGAGTTCTGGCATTTTGTTTAGTACTCTGCCCCCGTACCGGCAAACCTTTACGGTGCCGCAAACCACGATAACAACCGAGGTCCATCAATCTTTTAATATTAACACCAACCTCACGACGCAGCTCACCTTCGACCAAGTGATTGCTGTCAATTTCCTCACGGATTTTTGCGACTTGGTCATCTGTCAATTGATGAACGCGCAAATCCGGAGAAACCCCGGTTTTTGCACAAATGTCTTGAGCAGTTTTTCTTCCAATACCGAAGATATAGGTCAGGGCGACTTCTATTTTCTTGGCAGTTGGGATATTTACACCAGCTATACGAGCCAAATTAACTCTCCATTCTTATATATTGAAACACATTTAAAAAGTTGATCACCACTCTTCAAAATTAAGCCGGATTATATGCTAAATTTTTTTAGTGTCAACCACCCTTTTCACAAAAATACCGAAAAAAACGCATTTTTTTTCAAAAAATTACTACGACAGGCCCAAAATTGCATCTACCTTTTTGCCGGTAGCCTCAATTGTACCCGTACCGTCCACACATCTGAGCACTCCTTTTTTCTCAAAATAAGGAATA
>CALXUQ010000010.1 GCA_944391725.1 uncultured Alphaproteobacteria bacterium
GGGTTTATAATGCGCAACCGCAGGAGTTTTTAAAAACTCTTTGAGCTTTTTATCGCTGAGCTTGTTTATCTCTAAGCTATATAAAATTGTGGGTTTGTTGGCTTCCACAACCTGTTCGTTGGCGTTTTGATAAAAAGCCGTGGCATCTTTGTTGTCGGTGCGCGTGCACATCTGCAAAAAGGCATATTCCATCAGTCGACCGCCGATGATATCCATTTCCTCATAGCGGCGAATCGATTGCAGAAATTCATCGGCAGTCAGTTTGCCGATTTTGCCTTTATAGTCGGCAGCAAAGCTTTGGGCTAACTGTCCGAGTTTTTTGATGTCGGTTTTAACTTTGGGATCATCAATGCTTTTATATAAATCACTTAAATCCCAGGCGGGAAGATTATTTTGCTTTTGGCTCATGTTCATATTGCTCCTGTTCTAATCTTTTTAGTTCATTCATTTCGGCCGACAAGTTCGGATGTTGACGATAAAACTCGGCTAAGTCCGGATCGTCGTTACCCGGAAGGTCGCTGATGAGCTCAGGTTCAAACCAATAATTGCTCCAAGGACGAGGCTGCCGGTCGTTCCACCAATCGGTAAAACCTTGCCCGATAACGCGCAAATCGCAGAGGTTGTTTTTCAAAATGGCACCCATGGTACAAATTAGCTTATTTTCTTTGCAAGATGCCAGATTTTGAGCCAGCTCCTCCGTGCAGGGAATAAAGCCCCTTCGCTTAAGGTCATAGCGGGGAGAAACAAATATAATGACAAAATACATGACCGCTAACAACGTAAATAGGCTCATCAGCAGTCCGAACCAATGTTCTTTCAACCAGCGCATTATTTTCCTTTTTTGTTATTGCGGGCGGTGATATTTTTCCAAAGCCGCCAGCTCTTCTTGGGTGTTGGCTCCGGATAGTTCATCGGGGTCACACTCAATGGCGCCGCATTTTAAACCGCGACGGCGAGCAATGGCAACGGCATCAGTTAGATAATATTCACCGGCAGCATTTTCATTGCTGATGGAAGATAAAATGTCAAACATTGTATCGCTGTCAAAAACCATCACGCCGGAATTGCAGAAGTTGATGGCTTTTTCTTCGTCGCTGGCATCTTTATATTCAACAATCTTAACCAGTTCATCGCCGTTCATAATTAAACGGCCGTAACGCAAAGCATCTTTGGGGTGGAAACCCAGCACTACAACCGAGTAGCCTTCTTGTTTTTTGCGCAGGGCTTTTTTGAGAGTTTCTTTGGTAATAACCGGATGGTCGCCAAACATAACCAAAATATCTCCTTCAAAACCGCAAAGCTTGCTTCTGGCACAAATGGCAGCATGGCCGGTACCCAACTGTTTTTCTTGCAATGCGGTTTCATAGGGGGCAACCTCTTTGGCTATCAAGGCGCCATCGGGAGATATAACCGGAATTATTTTATCAACGTGCATGGACTCTAAAGTATTTATAATATGGCGAATCATCGGTTTGCCGCAGAGAGGCATCATCACCTTGGGTAAGTCAGATTTCATGCGTGTACCCTTGCCGGCGGCCAGTACGATTGCCGCTACTTTGCGATTTTGTGTCATTTCAAATTTCTCCATTTCTAGATTATAATTCTTTTTTAATGTTTGTATACTAATATGCAACTATGTCTATTTAGTTAACAAAGAGAGATTTTATGAAAAAACTTCTGTTCTTTTGTTTGTTTTGGTTTGCAATGCAAATTGAGGCAAATGCTGCCATCCGTGAAGTTTCCAGTCCGGAAAGCGCAACCATTGAATCTAACAATATTCAGGCACCGCCGGTAACAGTTTCATCTCCTTTGGACCGTTTTGAAAGCGAATCCGATTTCAAACGCTATTTGATTGAAAGACTACAATCGGTGGCAATTACAAAATATGATAAGAACAGCGGTTCTTTTGGCGGAAGCGCGACCAGTGTGGTGGAAGATAAAATTCCCGGAGTGAATGTTGAAAAGCCTTTCTTTGAAAGAATCTATGAAGAGGCAATCAAACGCTCGGCCGAACCTAAAACACCGCAAAATGCAGAACAGCTTGACCCCAGAATGCTGCAACCGGAGTTGTGGCAAAAAAATAATGATACTCAAGGACCTCTCCAAACCATTACTATCTTGATGCCTCCGTTTGATGAAAAAGTCAGCGTGCCGACGGCCGAACATATCCCCTATTTGTTTACCAGAATTGAGGTGCTCGAATCGGGTCTGATTAAGCTAGATGAAACCATTATGGTGGTGGCCGATAATAAAAAACTCCGCTATCCGCTGGTTAAGGCTTTACCGATGAATATGGTGGACAGAAACGGTAGAGCCCACAAAATTGAGCCAAGTCTGCTCGGCGTAACCATTAATGACCAACCAATTGATTATCAGATAATTGAAAAAGGCAGAAATTTTTTAATTACTCCGAAAGTCGCTTTTCCGATGGAATCGGGGGTGTATAAATATGTGTTCAGCTATGTGATTGACCGCCAAATTGCGCGCTATGATGATTTTGATGAGCTGCAGTGGAATGTGAGCGGCGGAAACTGGAATTTGGTGATTTCTCAGGCCGGAGCTGCCGTGATTTTGCCGCCCAAGGCAGAGGCAATCGGACAGCAAGCGCTGGTCGGATATCCTTTCCATTATAGTCCAGATAAGGCCTTGATGGCCAGAGGAGCTCCCAATATGCTCGGTTTTGCTTCTAAGGAACCGTTGTTTATTGCCGAGAGTATGCCTATCTCCGTTAGCTTCCCCAAAGGAGTGATTAGTGAGCCGACATTTTCGCAGAAAATTAACTGGTGGGTGGCTGACTATGGTGATATTTGGTTTCCGGCACTGGGATGGGTGGTGATTTTGGCGGCTTATTTGGCCTCGTGGAAATATATTCAAAAAACCACCAAAAAACAACCGATTAAGCTCATCAAAACCCCGCAAATGCTGCGCTATCTCTTGACCGCAAAGTTTGATAAGATTTCGTTTGGGGCGTTTTTGCTCGATTTGTTTAAGAAAAATATTATCGATATCCAGAAAAACGGCGATAGTATCTTACTTATCAAGCGTACAGACAATCTGCGCACTTTGCCCAAAAAAGAACAAAAAGCCATGCGAACTTTGTTTGGCAATGATTCCGTTATGGCAATTAAAAAAGAAAATCTGCCCAGAATCCGTCAGGCCTTACACTGGGCAGAAGAAGAAACCGCCACTAAGTTTCGGATTTTTTGCTTCAAACTTAATTTTGGGTATTTATTTTTTAGCGCGATGATGTTGTTGCTCTCTCAGTTGTTTGTGGCGGCTTTGGCTCCGAACAGTGCCGCTATCTTCTCGGGTATGGTGTTTGCCGACCTTAATATTGCCGCTTATTTGTTCTTGTTTGGCATGGATTGGAAAAAACGAATCGTAAAATGGTTGGTGCGAGCATTGTGTCTGGTGCTCTTAGGGGTAAATTTTGTTATTCTGAGCGGGTTGTCCTCAATGTGGGGGGCTATCTTCTTTATGGCAGCAGCGGTAACCATTATGGGCTTTACCAAGCTTTATACCAAGCGCAATGGTTTGCTCAAGGCCAATATTGCCGAGGCGGCAAACTATCAGCAATATCTAAAAAATAATAAGGAAAATATTTCTATGGGGCGCGATTTCCTCAATCAGCAAGCCAACATCTTGGCACTTGAGGCGGAAACGGCATATCCGCCATCAGAAAAGCTCAAGGACTATTATCGCCTGGATATTGTGCAGGAATTGCTCAAAAAAATATAACCTTAACTCAAGGTATGATAGATTGATTTTAATATATTGATAAGGAGTGTTTAATGATTGAAAATATCTTATTGGGAATTGGCGTTGTTGTATTGTTTTTTTACTTTTTATATGCTTCGCTGATTAAAAAGAAAAATCGTTTGCAAGAATCGGTTTCCGGAATTGATGTACAACTCCAAAAACGCTATGACCTTATTCCCAATCTCATGAATATGGCGGCAAAATATATGGAGCATGAAAAATCCATGATGGAAGAAATTACTCGCTTGCGTAGCCAAGCCATGGATTTCAAATTTATGGATAATCCTGATAAAAAGATTGAACTCGAAAATTTGCTATCCACCAAGATGCAAGAGTTCAAACTCTCGGCCGAAAATTATCCGGATATGAAGTCTAACCAAACTATGCTGCAAGCCATGGAAAGTCTTAGTAGTGTGGAAGAACATATTGCGGCAGCGCGACGCTTTTATAATGCCAATGTGACCGATTTGAAAAATGCCGTGGAAATATTTCCGAGCTCCATGATGGCCAAAATTATGGGCATTAAGGCTGATATGCCTTATTTTGAAGCGGATGAGGCCGCGCAAAAGGCTATCAATGCAAAAAATTTCTTTAAGTAGGTGATGATGGAAAATCGTAGTATTGATGAACTAAAAGCCGGATTTGATAATTTTTGGATGCAAAAATTATTACCCTACCAGCAAGAACTGGAAAAAACTCGAAAAAAATATTTACGTATTTTTTTATTGCACTTTTGCTTGGTTACTCTCGTCGCCATTGCAATTTCCCCATGGGCTTTTGAGGGAGGTTTTTGGCATGATAATATGACCGAGGAACAGGCCTGGAAGCAATTTGCTACTATCGTGTGTATTCTAATCGCCTTTCACTCAACTAACTGGTCAAGAAATAAATTTCGGAAAGAATCTAAAAATCGTGTTATGCCGCAACTCATAAAGTATTTTGATGGTTTTTCTTACCAATTCGGTGGGGGTATTGACTTAGCTACCATCTCAAAATCGAAGTTACTGTCAAGCTATCATATACGAAATTCAGATGACTGTTTTTCAGGCGTATACAAAAAGGTTGGCATTAGCGTTTCAGAAGAACATTTGAAGAGAATAGAAAGTTCGGATAATTCTTCTTCTGAAATCACAATCTTTAAAGGGGTTATTGTCGTGTTGACCATGAATAAAAAATTTGACGGACAAACTATGGTGGTGAGAGACAAGGGAATCTTTAACAAACTTGATGCGTTTAGCATCGACTTACCTGAAAGAGAAAACATCCGTCTGGAAGATAGCGTGTTTGAAAAAGAATTTGAGGTTTATAGCACCAATCAAATTGAGGCGCGTTATCTGCTGACACCTGCTTTTATGGAAAGAATCCTTAAACTCAGACAAGCATATAAATCTAAGCGAATTGAATTTAGCTTTTTTGATGATAAGCTATTTATTGCCATTTCACTCAAAAAAGATATGTTTGAAAGTGCATCTTTATTCCATAGTTGTCTTGACCGCAAGCCGATTGATGAGACTTTTAATCAAATCCTCTCAATTATCGAAATTGTTGACATATTGAAGTTAGATACCATTCAAATCAGCAATTAGCGCTAACGGTTAGGATGTTTAATCGCGGCGGTGTTTGATTTTTTCTTCAACTAAATTAGTGGCTGCGGCGGCTTCGGCATCTTCTATCTGCTTATGATAAAAATAGGCAAAATACTGGTACATATGCGCATCAAACGAGGCCTTGATACAAATATCAAGTCCGCTCACGATGGCGCTCAAAAATAAAACAGATAATACGGCTAGATTGCTGGGTGGTAATATGACCGAAATTTGCATCAGCACAATATACATAATTTGAGCCGGAAGACCGGTGATGAGCAAGCCACCGAAAATTCGCCAGGTGTTTCCTTCCGTGAGCAAAAAGGACTGACGCATATCAATGTCTTGGTCGTTGACTGCAGCTCCGGCCAGAGATATACGCAGGCGCGCACAATAGATGCCGGCAACTAAAATGGCTATCAGCGGCCAGAACAAAACATTGATACCGGTTTCTAAATTGCTCCGTCCGGCCAAAATCTCAATTACGGCCGCGCGGGTGGCGTCCTCGCCGGAAGAATAGACCACTCCTAGTACAATAATACCGGGGATAAGCATCAGTAATGTAATTCCCATATAGCGGAGCAAATATATCAGCATATTGCGAAAATATTCGGCGGAGAGTACCGGAGCTTCGTTTAAGACAATTTTGCGGCAACACCCAACTCCAAGATATGACATCAAAATCAATATCACAAACTGAGAGATAAGATTTTGTTTGAGCAGCAGCTGGACAACAAACATCAGCAAAACCGGAACAAGCATCATCTTAAACAAGACGGAAAAATTATACACCACATAGCTTAGACTACGTCTAATCAGCTCAACAAAAGGAATGGTGATTGGGGAATTATTCATCTTTATTGTCTCCAAATATTTGCTGCTTTTGAACCAAACAATGTCCGGCAAAAAGTGCCATAAACAACAAACATAATATATTAAATATCAGCTCAGATACAAGGGCAAAAATGCTCAAACTGCCATTGCCGGGATATCTAAAGGATATGAAGTAGTTGCCAAGGACAAACAACATGAGCAAAAAGAGCACAAACAGAGCCACCAAAATCTTGAATAATTGCTTACGGGTCATAACCCAAACGGTTTTGAACCCAGGTAACTTCTGGTTAAGGGAGGCAAAGGCCAGCCAGGCATAATAGCGCATGGCAAAAATCGGGACTAAGAAACCAAGGCTTACCACCGCAAAATAGCATATTTCTATCCGCCAATCGGGATTGGGGACACGTGCAACCAATAGCTCAAAAGAGATAAACGGGAAAATCAGTAAGCAAACAAAGCCTATTAACAACACCGCACTCCGCACTGCCGGTCGGTTCAATTTTATTGTCTGCCGCCAAGGGATAGTAGCGTTTTCCGTGGTGGGAGCAACTTGTATCCAACGGGCAAAAAAAACGCACATAATCATAATCTTAATGACCAAATACAACAAATATGTCCAATCAGAATTGCGACAATAATACAAAGGGCCGTCGATAATTTGCGAACATACATACAAATATCCAAATCCCCAAGCCAGCAAGCTTAACAACAAGCCATAGCACAAGGCCAGTTTGCACCAGCTCCAAAAGCCGTCTATCAGAAATGAAAAAGGCTGAAAAGTCAACTTAAGCCAGCGCACTCCGGCAGAACGAAAATTCTCCGTCAGGGAACTTTGCGGCGGGGTGTTCTGTCCTTGTCGGCTAAGTTGCTGACAGATGTTGCCAAACCAATCTGACATTTTATATCTCCTTTAGCGAGGTTACGCCAGGTACATTGCGAATCTGGTTTAAGACATCGGAGGCCAAAGCATAGCCGCCGGCAAGCTCAATGCGGATATCCCAATCATTATGCTCAGGTTTTATATATATCTTATTCTTTCCGTTCATATCGTGACTCAAGATTTTTTTGAGCTCGGGAACGGCCTCGATATTACCGACCTCAATTTCCAAACCGTTAGAAACTTCGGCAATGGCTTTGTCTAGGGTTTCGACCATATTTATCATGACCCGCGGGCTGGCTTCTTCGGTTTGTTTGTCTATGGTGATGCTGACCATTAAAGGCTGGCCGCTGTTGATGACATCTTCATATTTGGCCAGAGTTTCGGAGAACAGCAAACCTTCAAAATTGCTGCTGGCATCGGATAATTCCAAAAAGGCATATTTGTTGCCATTTTTGGAAATGCGCTTCTGGAAAGAATTGACACAGCCGGCTAATTTGGCACGAATCGTGTCGCCGGTCTTGATGCCTTGCGAAACCTCGACCCAACTCTTGATGCCCAATTTTTCCATACCGCGGCGATAAGTGTCCAAGGGGTGAGCCGACAAGTAAAAGCCAATAGCTTCGGCCTCTAATTTGAGTTTTTCCAATTCCGGCCAATCGGGCTTATCGGCGAGTTTGACGGTAGATTTTAATTCCTCATCGCCAAAAAGTGAAGACTGGCTGCTGGTTTTGAGCTCGGTGGCGGCGCTAATATGCTGGCCGATGGCCTCAACATTGGCAAACAGCTTACCGCGGTTTTTCTCCAAGCTATCAAACACTCCCGCTTTAATCATATTTTCAAACTGGCGGCGATTATGATTTTGCAACGGAATACGGTGAATAAAATCGGAAATATCCTTAAAAGGACCGCCTTTCTTTCTTATCTCCTCGATGGCTTTCATATTTGCCACCCCTACCCCTTTGATGGCACTTAAGGCATAGCGAATGTTGTGGCCTTCAACCGAAAAATCGGAACCGGACTTGTTGATATCGGGTTGGAGGACCTGAATGCCCATTTTTTTGCATTCTTCTTTGAAGAACAAAAGTTTTTCGGTATTGGTCATTTCAAAAGACATGGTGGCGCACATAAACTCTTCGGGATAGTGCGCTTTGAGGTATGCGGTCTGATAAGAAATGAGCGAATAGGCCGCGGCGTGGGACTTATTAAACCCGTAGGAAGCAAATTTTTCCATTTGGTCAAAAATGCGCGTGGCGGTTGTTTCATCAATACCGTTTTTGACGGCGCCTTCCGTGAAAATCACCCGGTGTTTGACCATTTCTTCCTTAATTTTTTTACCCATGGCTTTGCGCAATTTATCAGCACCGCCCAAGGTATAACCGGCCAGTTCTTGGGCGATTTTCATCACCTGTTCCTGATAAATCATAATCCCGTAAGTTTCTCCGATAATCGGAGCTAATGAGGGATGAAGGTAGGTGATTTCTTCCTCACCGTGCTTGCGTCTGATGTAGCTTGGAATATTGTCCATCGGGCCGGGGCGGTAGAGCGAAACAATAGCGATTAAATCTTCAAAGCGGTCGGGTTTGATTTGTTTGTGCACATCTTTCATACCCGCAGATTCAAACTGGAACACACCGGCCGTATCGCCTCGTTGCAACAGCGCATAAGTATCCTTATCATCTAGCGGGATATCACTCATTATCAGCTCAATGCCGCGGTGCTTCTTAACCAAATCCACTGCCCGCTGGATAACCGTCAGGGTCTTTAAGCCCAAAAAGTCAAACTTAATCAGTCCGGTTTCTTCCACATATTTCATATCATATTGGGTGACCGGCATATCGGCTTTGGGATCTTTATATAGCGGCACCAACTGCTCAAGCGGCCTATCGCCAATCACTACGCCGGCGGCGTGCATACCGGACTGGCGGTACAGTCCCTCAAGTTTCATACCGATATCAAACAGCTTATTAATCTGGGGGTCGTTTTGGCGCATTTCCTCTAGCTCAGGCACTTGGTCTAAGGACTCCTGCAAGGTAGGGTTTTTGCCCTGAACTCCCGGTGGAATCATTTTACTGATGCGGTCGGCCTGCGAATAGGGCATTTGCAAAACTCGCGCCACGTCGCGAATCACATTCTTGCTCTGCAATTTGCCATAGGTAATGATTTGGGCCACATGGTCAAAACCATATTTACGCTGCACATACTCAATGGTTTTGTAGCGGTTTTCTTGGCAGAAGTCGACGTCGAAGTCCGGCATGTTAATACGTTCCGGATTCAAAAAGCGTTCAAACAGCAAATTTAATTTGAGCGGGTCAAGGTCGGTAATACGCAAAGACCATGCCACAATGGAACCCGCACCCGAACCACGTCCGGGGCCCACCGGAACGCCATGTCCCTTAGACCATTTGATGAAGTCGGACACGATTAAGAAATATCCGGGGAAACCCATTTTCTTAATCACGCTTAATTCATATTCCAAACGAGCATAGTATTTACGGTCTACTTCCAAACGCTCCTCGGCGCTCATCTCAGGAGTATAGACCGTGGCTTCCATACGAGCTTTAAGCCCAAGATAGGCTTGCTCGGTGATAAACTCATCTTGAGTTTTGCCGCCGGGGCACTCAAAAATCGGCAGCAAAGGCTGAACTTTTTCCGACAAGTAATTGCAGCGCTTGGCGATTTGCACCGTGTTCATGACCGCTTCGGGCAAATCGGCAAACAATTCCACCATTTCAGCTTCGCTTCTCAGGCGGTTGTTGGGCGAATAGTGCTTGCGGTTGGTGTTGCTCAAATATTCTCCGGCGGCAATACAAATCAGAGCATCGTGGGCTTCATACATATCGGCATCAAAAAAGAAAGCCTCATTAGTTGCCACCAAGGGAATGTTGTACTTATAAGCAAGCTCAATAAAAGTATCTTCGGTTTTGCGCTCAGATTCAAGCCCGATGCGGGCAATTTCCATATATAGTCTATCGCCGAAAAGCTTTTGCAAATCAAGCAAAGTTTGTTCGGACTCGTCACGGCGGTTTTCCAGCAGCAGCCTACCAATCGGGCCTTCGACGCCACCGGTGAGGCAAATCAGCCCATCGCTATGGCCTTCCAAATCCTTTAAGGCAATTTGCGCTTTTTCTTGCGCCGTACCTCCTTCCAGATAGGCCACTTTCATCAAATGCATCAGGTTCATATAGCCATCGGCATTCATCACCAAGATAATTATCTTATCGGGTTCGACTATCCGGCCTTTGGATTTGAGCACATCTTGCGAATCGGGGTTGCGCAGATAAAACTGACTGCCTAAAATCGGCTTAACACCCTCATCAGAGGCATATTTGGAAAAAGCTTTGCCGCCAAACAAATTGGCAGTATCAGTAATGGCAATGGCAGGCACACCTTGGTCATGGAGCCGGTGTATCAGTTTGGGAACCGGCATGGCGCCTTCCGACAGCGAATAGGCGGTATGAACCCGCAGATGTATGAATTTTGGCTCGGCCATTACCTCTTAGTCCTTTAGATTAATCTGCCGCAGATTATAGAAACTTTTGCTTACCAACACAATCAAAAAATCAAAGCTGTGAAAAGACAACTAATCTTTTTTTAATTCTTTTAATTTAGGCTTGTATTTAATATGGTGTTTTAGTTGTGAAGGATAATACAATGAACAAATATACTTATATCTTCAGTCTGTTGGTATGTTCATTCCTTTCTTTAACTGCAAAAGCTCAAATATTAGACTGCACACCCAATAAACCCAATAAAACGCTTAATAATACTTATATTTGCAACAATCAGGAATTGGCACAACTAAATAATCAACTAAATCAGAAATATACCGAGCTTAAAACCAAATGGAAAATTTCAAGCTCCAATTCGATAACTGATAAAAATCTTAAAAATATTGATGATTATTTGACCAGCCAAGATATTCTCCGTGGTCAATGTGAAAATACAGAGTGTATCAAAAATAATTACATCCACACCATAGCACAAATTGATGACGCCATTAATGGCAAAGCTTGCATCTGGCCGATATTTGAACCTCAATGTGATATTTACGTATATGAAGTTTTGCAACCTAATCCACACACATCAAAACTTGAAAATGCAGGCAATATTAATTTTCATACCACTCAAATGAAAATCAACCTACCAAACCAGTGCAATTATTTGATACTAAATACTTATGCTCCGATGATTTGGGATATTAAAACTACCCCACAAACCAATATTAAAGCAATTTTCAGTGCCGGAAATGCACCCTCAGTTATTCGCGGATATCCCGAAAATACGAAAATATATCATTATCTATCTTCCGAACTAATGAAAGATGCCGCTGATTGTCAATTTCTACGCATTGAAAAAAATAAAATTTTAGAAATAATGAAAACACAAGGTGTTAACATGGATAAAGTCCATGTTATCCATGAGACGCTGATAGGAGAAAATACCGAAACTAATGATTTTTCATCTAATAATAACAGTGTTAGTTCAATCATACCTACAAAAGAGAAGGACCTCCTAACTTGGAAAGAGTTGGAACAACAAGGTATTATCGCCCCTCTTGATGCCAATGATTTGAAATGGCTATGGAAGTTTGGATTGACGCCACTTAATACCAAGGATTTTTCCCTTTTTCAAAATCCCAAAGCTAAAAATATGCAATTACCGCCTCCGGGAGTGTTCAGCTATTATGCTGTATTAAAAAATTCTCCGCTGCTGGCTCGGCTCGATAAATGGCAATACCAATTTCTCTTTGTGCCCAAAGATATTGACTTACCAAGTGAATTTATAAATAAGTTTATTGCAAATGACATCGGAATTAAACGGCTGTCAAACAAAAAAGTGCTACTGGTAAACACTTTCGCTGAAAATATCAAAGCTTATTTGCAGGAAAAAGGAAATACCAAGCTTGTTAACTGCGAAATCCCGCAAACAATTGTGGAAACAATCATTTGCAGTGATCCCGCTCTCAGCAAAAAAAATTCTGAACTAAACAATTTGATTGCTAAAGAATTAAAGCACGACTCAGAAATTATACGGGCTTTTATTCCTTATGCGCGACATCGGTTGCGAAAAATAAAAAATATGTATGACCTCAACAAGCAGCTTCAGCAATTTAAGTCTTGGCTAGAAGGTAATAAACCCAACACCAAACCCATGTGCCAATTATCAAATATTACTCCTGATTGTGAAGTCTATGCTTATAGCAGCAACAGAACGGAAGAAATTTCAAAAGATTTATTTACCAGCGACCGAGCAACAACTTATAAGGCAAAAGTTAAAATAAATCGGCCGGGGAAATGTGTGGTACTGTTTTTAAGCAACTACAATCCGTTTATTTGGGATATTTATACTTCTCCGCAAACTGATTTGCGCGCAGTTGTCATCGGAAGTTTTATGCCATCGGCAATACGAGGAATAAAATCAGACGTGTTGGTAAAATATCGTTACGCTAATAAATCTACTCCTCCAGATGACCGTTGCCTTAGAACTTATGTGGGAACAGATTCAATTATTAATGAAATTAATGAATTACATCTCAATATCAACCAACCACAATTGCTCCAAACGCCAATTATCGGAGCGCCATTAGCAGATGAAATGTATGAATATAATTCGCAAATGACCTACGGAGAGTTTATTACTCCAGATATAATCCCAGGGCTGCAAGGATTACAATTTCTAATTAAAAACGGTAAAATTCGTTCTGCGGATAATCAAGACATTCAAAAAATCAGACAAGCCGGATTTGAATATATAAGCGGAATTTATCCGGCTAACATGGCCGCAAACCACATCTTAAATTTGAAAATTCAAAACGCATATATAATGCTCAATAATTTTGCCAAACTTCCCGGAGATTTAGCCGGAAATAACAGCATTCAGCTTTTTATTCCGCAAGGGCTAACTCCACCGGAAAACAACTACGGGCACAGCAACTTATACCGTATTAATGCTACCTTAGATGAAGTGAAAACTTGGAAATAATCAAAAAGAAAAAGCCTCAGTTACAGAGGCTTTTTTTCTTTTATTCCAACTCGGATAATCTTTGAGCTTGATCTTCGGCAATGAGCGCGTCAATAATCTCGCCTAAAGCATCGCCCGAAACAACATCGTCTAACTTATACAAAGTCAAGTTAATGCGGTGGTCGGTCACGCGGCCTTGCGGGTAGTTATAGGTGCGAATCCGTTCACTGCGGTCGCCGCTACCGATTTGGAGTTTGCGTTTTTCCGAATAGGCCGAATCAATGCTTGCTTTTTGCTGGTCATAGAGTTTGGCTCGCAAGTGGTTCATGGCCTTTTCTTTATTCTTATACTGTGAGCGGTCGTCTTGGCACTGCACCACCACACCGGTGGGGATATGGGTAATACGCACTGCAGATTCCGTACGGTTAACGTGCTGTCCGCCAGCTCCCGATGCGCGGTAGACATCAATCTTTAAGTCGGCCGGATTGATATACAAATCGACTTCTTCAATCTCGGGCAAGACCGCAACCGTAGCCGCAGAAGTATGGACACGCCCCTGAGATTCAGTAATCGGAACACGCTGAACACGATGCGCTCCGGACTCAAACTTGAGTTTGGCAAACACATCTTTACCGGTAATCTTGGCAGAGGCCTGTTTATAGCCGCCAAGGCCGTTTTCATCGGCATCTAACACTTCAAATTTCCAACCTTGCAAAGCCGAATAGCGCTGATACATCTCAAAAAGTACCGCCGCAAATAGGGCCGCCTCATCGCCGCCGGTGCCAGCTCTTACTTCCAAGATGGCATTCTTTTCATCATCGGCATCTTTGGGCAACAGCAAAATCTTAATCTCTTTTTCAAGCTCGGGGAGTTTTTCTTTGAGTTCATAATATTCGGCCTCAGCCATCTCCCGCATTTCTTTATCAAGCGAGGCATCTTCCATCATGGCTTTGTCATCTGCCATATTGGCCTGCAGGTGGTTAAAATTCTTAACCGCATCAACAACCGGTGCTAACTGCGCAATTTCCTTATTCATCTTAACCAAATCATCAGCCGAAACGCCGGGAGCGGAAATCAGTGCTTCCAGCTCATCATAGCGGTTGACAACATTGGCAAGTTTTTCATTGATACTCATTATCTTAATTCCTCAATCAGATTGTGCAAAGAAACTGTCTTTTGCTCGCCGCTGTCCAAATCTTTGATGGTGACCATATCTTGGTTCAACTCATCTGAGCCGAAAATTACGGCCTTAACTGCATTGGCTTTGTTGGCTTTGGTCATCCGCTTTTTCAAATTGCCGGAATAGCTGTGCTCAACTCTGAAACCGGCTCGGCGTAAGCGATAGGCTATCTCCAGGGCTTTTTCAGACACGTCTTCTCCCACCGGAATCACCGCAATCGGACGCGGTAAATCAACTCCGCCTTCTAGCAACATCGACAAGCGCTCAACACCGCAAGCCCAGCCGATACCGGCCACCTTGCCACCGCCCATTTGTTCAACCAAACCATCATAACGACCACCGGCCAAAACCGTGCCTTGGGCGCCAAGTTTGTCCGTGACCAGTTCAAAAACTGTGTGCGAGTAGTAGTCCAAACCTCTGACCAAGCGGTTGTTGACCCGATATTTGATACCAAGCAAATCCAACCCCTTGAGAACTTGTTGGAAAAACTCACGCGAGCTGTCATTGAGGCTGTCTTGATACAAGGGAGCATTGGCCACCACGGCTTTGTCACATTCTTCTTTAGAATCGAGCACGCGGAGCGGGTTTCTTTCCAGACGGCTCTTGCTGTCTTCGGAAAGTTCATCGTAGTGTTGTTGCAAGTATGCGACCAGTTTTTCGCGATAAGCGGCACGACTTTCAGCATCACCCAGAGAATTTATCTCAACCGTGACATTGCCTTCTAAGCCCAAACTCTCAATAAACTCATAAGCCATGGCAATGACTTCGATATCAGCTTGAGGACTTTCAACGCCTAACAGCTCAACCCCAAACTGGGTAAACTGACGCTGACGGCCTTTTTGAGGGCGCTCATAGCGGAACATCGGGCCGGCATAATACAATTTGACCGGCAGGTTTTGTTGCATTCCTTCAGATATGAAAGAACGCACCACGCCGGCGGTTCCCTCCGGACGCAGGGTCAGGCTCTCGCCGCCGCGATCCTCAAAGCAATACATTTCTTTGGTAACAATGTCGGAGGTATCGCCCAGATTGCGCGAAAATACTTCCGTAAACTCAAAAATCGGAGTTTCAATTTCTTCAAAACCATATTTCTCAACCACGTTACTAGCCGTGGCAATCACCTTTTTCATCTTCCGCTTGGCTTCGCCGTACAAATCATAGGTCCCGCGGACATTTTGCATTTTGCTCATTTATTTTTCCTATTTTCTACTTTGTTTCTGCAATTTTATTTTCAACCAACTTGGTTAGTTCATCAATAATCTGTTCGTTTTTGACTTTATAGGCAGGTTTGCCGCCAATAAAAATCATATTCTCGTCACCTTTGCCACCACATACGCCGAAATCGGCGTGAGCCGCCTCGCCCGGACCATTAACCACACAGCCCATCACCGCCAAGGTCAGATTTTGGCTGACATGGGATAATCTTTGTTCCAAGGCCTCAACCGTCTTTTGCACGTCATACCCGCGGCGAGCACAAGTCGGACAAGAAATTATCCTGATCCCGCGATGACGAATATCCAGCGCCTTTAATATCTCATAGCCGACTTTGACTTCTTCGGCAACATCGGCAGTTAGAGATACCCGCAATGTATCACCAATACCTTGCATCAAAAGTGAGCCGATACCCAAAGCCGATTTAACCGTACCGGCACGCAAACCTCCGGCCTCGGTCACACCTAAATGCAACGGATAGTCGCAAGCCTCCGACAGCTTTTGATAGGCCTCTATCATCATCGGGGTGTTGGATGATTTTACACTTATCTTAAACTCGCGAAAATCATTGTCTTCCAACATTTTGGCTTGTTCCAATGCACTTTCGACCAAAGCATCGGCACAGGGTTCGCCATATTTTTCCAGCAACTTCTTATCCAGCGAACCACCGTTAACACCAATGCGAATCGAACAATTATTTGCCTTGGCCGCCTTTACAACTTCTTTAACTCTCTCTTGTCCGCCGATGTTGCCGGGGTTAATCCGCAAACAGGCAGCGCCGTTTTCGGCCGCTAAGACACCCAAACGATAGTCAAAATGGATATCGGCCACCACCGGTATCTTAACCTGACGGGTGATTTCTTTCAGGGCACGGGCCGAATCTTCATCCGGACAGGAACAGCGCGTAATGTCACAGCCAAACTCTTCTTGGCGATGTATCTGCTCAATGGTGGCTTTGACATCTGCAGTCAGCGTATTGGTCATGGACTGGACGCTAATCGGGGCATCGCCTCCGACAGCAACGTTTCCAACCATAATCTTGCGAGTTTTGCGCCTGTTTATCATGCTTTTAGTTCCTTGTAAATAGCAAAAGAAAATAGCAAGTCTGACCTGCTATTTTCTTCTGACGTTAGGTTAGTCCTAATGGTTGAGGTTTTTTAGGGCCTCTTCCAAAACAATATTGGTCTTTTTGTTGGGTTTGACAATATTTACTTGCTGGTCACCAACAAAGACATCGACACCATCGACCCGACCGACCGACAAAATCAGACCATCGGCTTTGGGCAGGGCATAACTGGTGCCCGGCATCAAGACTTTGCTCAAATACAACTTCTCGGCATTTTTGACCTCAACCCAAGTTTCTTTTTTGATTTTTAACACAATGTTTGATTTGCCCGGAGCGGGAGCCGCAACTACGGGAGCCGGCTCGTCGGCTTTTTCAGCTTGGGGCTCAGCCTCAACCTCTTCTTTAGGTTCAACTTTAGTTTCTTCTTCATTGAAACTACCTTCGTTGACTACTACCTGCTGATTTTTGACCTCATCAACCGGAGCGACCTCAATAACCTTATTTTCCGTTTTTTCCGGTTCAGCCGAAGTTGCTTCCGGTTCCTTAGGTTCGGAAACCAACATGGTGTCGCTTTCTTCTTCAGAGGCAGTTTCTTCAACCGGAGCATAGTCCTCGACAACCAGAGGAAATTCTGCTTCAGCCGGAGTGGAGGTTTCAGTATTTGCGGGTTCAGCCGGTGCGTTTTGGACAGTATTATGATAATTGGTGAAAGCTAACCACAAAAAATAAATTACCATAATGGCGAGCAAACTTATCAGCAGATATTTTTTGCTCGGGACATTGGCTTCTTCTTGCGGTTCCAGAACATACATCTTGTTTTCGCCGTTAAACTTGGCCTCGGTTTCGGCCTTGTACATACGGGCAATTTTAGCACTGTCCTCGCCCAAATAGTCGGCATAAGAACGGATAAAGCCCAATCCATATGGCGGCTCGGGGATGGCATCATAGCGGCTGTCTTCAATGGCCTCCAGATAGGATTTACGAATGCACAAGCTCTGAGCAATGTCAGGAAGTTTTTTGCCTTGGCGCAGGCGAGCTTGCTTTAAGATGCCGCCAACCTTACCTTCGTTTTCAACCAAAATTTCTTGCGGAGCCGGGCTGTTGGTTGTTTCAGCGGCCGGTTTGGTTGTTTCTTCGGTTTTCTTGTCTGTTTTTTTCACTGCTTTTACCCTTTTGGTTGTCAAATTTGGTTTAATTTTACACACTTTTTAATAAATTTCAATATCGTGATCATAGGCATAGGAAATTAATTGCGGGCGCAAACTTTTTTTCTGAGATTTCAACAAGGTATGAATATAGTCAGATAAATCTCCCGCATTAGCGCTTCTAACCATGCTCTTGACCCGACCGAAAGATGAGCCTGACATGGATAAATTTCTGAACCCTAAACCTATTAAGGCCATCGCTTCTATCGGGTTGCCGGCCATTTCGCCACAGACCGAGCAATACACGCCATGTTTATTGGCTTTTTCGACCACCTCGCCCATCATCTTCAAAAACGGCGAGGACAAAACATCGTACCTCTCGGTCAAGCGCGGATTGCCCCTATCGCAGGCAAACAAGAACTGCGCCAAGTCGTTAGTTCCAATGGATATAAAATCGGCTTTTTCCAAAATGGCATCTAGCTGGAAGATTAAGGCCGGAACTTCAATCATCAGCCCGACATTGACTTTTTTGGGAACTTCGCGGCCACGGCGCTTTTCTTTTTCGAGCTCAATCATTAGGGTTTCTTTGGCCTCTTCAAACTCGTTTAAGTTTGAAATCATCGGGAACATAACATTGAGCTCTTTACCGGCGGCCGCTCGCAAAAAAGCCCGCACCTGCTTACGCAAAATGGCACGGCGGTCTAAGGTAATGCGAATCGAACGCCAGCCGATGGCCGGGTTTTCTTCGCCGCTGTTGGTCCAATAGGGCAAAAGCTTATCGGAACCGACATCTAAGCTCCTGAAAATAACTTTCCTATCGCCGGCCTTGTCCATCAACTCCTGATAATAAACTTGTTGGCGGTCGACATCGGGCATGGCCTCGGAGGCCATGAAGGGAATTTCGGTACGATACAACCCTACGCCGTCGCAATTAGTGGAGGCGATGTAATCTAAGTCAAAAGCCAAGCCGACATTGATATAAAGGTTAATCCTTACCCCGTCTTTAGTAACTGATGGTTTATCGCGCAGTTCTTCCAGTTTGGCTTGCAGGCGTGCTTTTTCGGCAATTTTATCGCGGAAACGTGCTTGTACGGCGGCAGAGGGATTTTGATAGACATAGCCTTCGTTGCCGTCAATTGCGATGAGCTCGCCGGTCTTTATTTCATCAAAAATACCCTTAATCTTGGCAACAACCGGAATCCCCAAGGCTTTGGCCACTATCGCCACGTGCATGGTCGGGGTACCGTCTTCAATGATAAGCCCGCGAATCTTGCTATAGTCATAGTCCATTAAATCGGCCGGACCCATGGTCATGGCCACGACAATGATATTTTCACTATCAATGCTCTCAACCGCACCAAAATCGCCCCGCAAATATGACTGCAGGCGGTCGGCCACATCGCGCAAATCATGCAAACGTTCTTTTAGGTAATTATCCGTAGTGCCCGAGAGGCGGTTCCACATATCTTCATAGGCGCGTTCAATGGCGGCCTCGGCGGTCAGCCCACCCATGACATTGTCGGCAATCTTTTTATACCAGCCCTTATCTTGAGCAAACATACGGTAGGCGTCTAAAATTTCGACATGTTCGCCAATGCCTAATTTGGTAGAAGTAAACTTCTTTTCCAAATCTTCATTCATTTGGCGGTGTGCGGTTTCTAATCGTTGCAATTCTTGCTGTTTGTCTTCGGCAAAAATTTTGGTAACGGCTTGACGGCGACGGTGGACAACCGCATTGCCCAAGCCATAGCCTTTACTCAAGCTCAAACCGCGGACTTTTTCACGGTCGACCACGCCACGCTCCTTGATGAGTTTTTTCTTATACTCATTCATCTCATCAGAGGCGACAAGCTCGCTTAAAACCATGGCAATGGTTTCTAAACTATCAATCTCTTGCGGAGTATATTCATGTTGTTCGCGGTGCTGGATGGTCAAAACACCAATCGCACGGTTCCAGCGAATGAGCGGCACGCCCAAAAATGATTTATAATTTTCTTCGCCCAAATCCGGTTTGTAGGAAAATTTGGGGTGCGACCAGGCATCAGACACGGCCAAGGAGCGGTTGTTTTGAGCAACCTCACCAACCAAGCCTTCGCTAAAGCGCAGGTATATTTTGTGTGCAACTCCACGGTTGAAACCATAAGAGGCAAAAAGCTCTAAAGTATAGTCATCGATGGCAACATAGCAGTTAGCGGCATCGGCCGACATTTTGTTGGCAATCAGCGCAACAATTTGTTCCAGCTTCTCTTGAATAGAAGCCTGACCTCCGGTGATTTGGCGCATTTCTCTTAATATTTCCATCGCCTGATTTACGGCCGGTGACTGCATATTTTTTCTCACTTATTAAGCTACTAACTTTTTTGTTCTTGCGCTTTTAGTTATATTGCCTATATTAGTTTTCATCAAGTACAATTTTTTAATTGGGAGCAAAAAATAATGGCAAATGCTTATAATAGAGGTGACAAGGACACTCGTCCGTGGGGCACTTGGGAAGTTTTAGATGCCGGAGACGGTTTCTGCGTCAAAAGAATCTGCGTCACTCCGGGAAGCATCTTATCTTTGCAATCTCATCATCATCGGGCCGAACACTGGATTATTGTGAAAGGCGAGGCTTTGGTGACACTTGGTGAAGATAAATTGGTTAAAAAGGCGAACGAATCGGTTTATATTCCGGCCGAAACCAAGCACCGTATCCAAAACAACGGCAAAGAAAATATGGAATTTATTGAAGTACAAACTGGCGCAATTCTTGATGAAAATGATATTGTGCGCTATGAAGACAGCTATGGGCGGGTAAGCTAAACGCCTACTCTAATCGACACTAAAAAAAGCACTCTTTGCAGAGTGCTTTTCTTTTTATCAGATGACATATTTTCGGGTTATTTCTTTGAACTTTGGGGAACCGGCTTTTTGCAACCACTCAAAAATCACCATCTCAATACTTACCACCTCAATATTATTGTGCATCAGGCGGTGCAGGCCCAAAACGTGTTGGATTTGTTTTCGCGAGGAGCAGGCATTGGACACCACAAAAACTTCATAACCTGCCGCTTGCAACTCAATGGCGGTTTGAACCACGCAGATATGAGTTTCTACTCCGGCAATAATTATCTGCTTTTTGCCGCTATTTTCAATCGCGGCACGAATCTGTTCGTTTTGCAAGCAGGAAAACTCCAATTTGTCCAGATACGGCGTTCCTTCTGCCGCCTCATGACGCAAATCGACCATGGTTTGCCCCAGCCCTTGCGGATATTGCTCGGTTATGATACAGGGTACCGAAAGCTCGCGGGCAACCCCTAACAACTTGGCACAACCGCTTATGACCTCGCGGGGATTATCCATGGCCGGAGCTAAGCGCTCTTGAACATCTATTACCAAAAGCAAAGAATCTTCTTTTTTCATTAACATTGGGCGTTTCCTAATATTTTGAAGTTGACTTGAACCGATAAAATACATAATATCTTACTAAATTATATTTAACCATCAATTTATAAGAAGAAATAACATGAATTTTTATGATTTAGGACTGAGCGAAAAAACCATTCAGGCGATTGATGAATTTGGCATCAAAGAGCCGACCACCGTGCAAAGCGATGTCATTCCCTCAATTTTGCAAGGGAAAGATGTGTTTACCATTGCTCCGGGGGGCTGCGGCAAAACTACTTCTTATGTCTTTCCGTTGATTGATATCATCAGCCGCAAAAAATCTAATACCAATATTCTCATCATCACTCCGGATTCAGAACAGGCTGTGGTGACTTCCGACAGATTGGCGATTTTTAATAAATATCACGAAATCAACGAGGCAACCATCAAAAATAAAGATGAAGAAATTAGTGATGAAGCCAATGTCATTATCGGTGCTCCGGATTTGTTGGTGGATTTGGTGGACGAACACAAAATCGACCTTTCTAATATCAACATCTTGGTTGTGGATGATATTAACCTGATTAAGAAAAACAAACAGCTCGGAAATTTGGAAAAAATCTTGGAGATTTTGCCAGCTGACAAGCAAAATATCGTATACACCAATCGGCGCTCCAAAGAAACTCAATCTATTTTGGAAAAAATCTTAAAAGCGCCTGAGGAAATTAAGGTTGATAAAGCCAAAGAACAAGAAGCCGCCATCAATTCTAATCGTCAGCCTGAGCCGCAAGAAAAATCTGCCGCTCCGGCGCCTAAAGCTAAAAATCCGGCTCTGGTTTCGCGCTTTAAGGCTCCGCAAAAAGACAAACAAGCTATCGAGATGGCTAAGAAATATAACTCTTTCTTAGGTAAAACTCCGGAATTTTTGCTTATTCAGGGCAATTTGGCTGAGGGCGAATAAATCTTTCTTTATAATAATTAAAAACCCCTGATTACTCATCGGGGGTTTTATTTTGGTGTTTTTCAGCCGTGGAACTATTTGCTGTCTTCCATGTTTTCTTTGCGATTTTGCATGGCTTTTTTGGTATATCGATTGTTGGCCGAAACATTTTCCGAATCAAGATCTATCATTTCTTCATAAACCAACTCTTGGTCGTCTGAGGTATATAAAGTCAGCTTTTTGCCATCAAGCTTAAAGCTTTTGACTTTAGGCAACTGAGCCAAATATTTCTGCTCGGCTTCCATTTGCTCTTGAGGGCCCATCATCATGGTAGAACCGGCCGGACTAAAGGTGAGATCATTGCCATTTAGGGTGTACATACCAAAATAGCGGTTAACTGCCGATTTGCCAAAGAAACGATTGCTTTTGCCCTCAAAACCTAGGGTAATGTGAATATTTTCGGGGACGTTGCGCAAAATATATTCTTTATCAACAAAAGTGCCGGGAGTTTCTGCTTCTTTTTGGCAGGCGCCCAAGGCCAAAAACACCAAGAATAGACTTAAAAGTTTTTTCATCATTTTCTCCTTTGTTAAATAATGTATGAGAATATTGATAAAACGAATCTAAGCTTAGCGCAACATTTATTCAGCGGTTGCGGATAACATCTTAAGAATTTTGCGCCTCAGAATCGCGCTGTTGCTTGAGTTTTTGGCGTTCTTCTTGCTGTTTTTTGCGTTTTTCGAGGTTTTTGCGCAAGGCTTCGGCCTCGCGATTAAAACGGGCTTCCTCCCGTGGGCGCGACTTTTTTCCCTCGCTAATGCTTTCTTTATTCATAATTTTCTCCACAAATTGAAAATATTTTTAAAATAATTGTAAAACATACTTGATTTTATTTAAATGTTTATGTATGTTTCACACACAGGCAAGATGATTAGCCTTCTTTGCCGCCATAGCTCAGTGGTAGAGCACGTCATTGGTAATGACGGGGTCGTAAGTCCGATTCTTACTGGCGGCACCACTAAAAAAGCCTCCCCCAAGGGAGGCTTTTTTAGTGGTTGTTTTTAGTTAGGAGCGGACTTACGAAGGAAAGTAAGTCCGGCGACAGAGCCAAGCAAAGTTCGGCTCTGGAGAGCGAGCAAAGCGAGAACCGAAGGTTTGCGCAGTGGCTTTGGCCGCGCGCACAAGCTTACTGGCGGCACCATTTTTTAGAACGCACCGTTAAAGGTGCTTTTTTTGTATGTATTCCAAGGCTTTTTAGTTTGTCAGATTTTGAGATGGTTAAATCCTTATCTCCCATATCATTTAACTAGTATGATTGATGAACTCTCACATTTATATTGTCGTGTTATTCATCAAATCAGAGCTGTAAAAACTCAACCTGTGCGTAAACCTATTAAATATTTTATATTTATCAAGTTCAAAGCAACAATTGTTTATAATATTTAATATTTTCATCGTTTTTATCAATGCTAATCTGTTGAATTCCTTGAGTATTATCTGTAATATTGTTAGAAAGGACATACAACATATAAGGCATTACCTCATTAAGATCTCCAGAACTACCTACACTTGTAATTACAGTATTCCACAGCTGTTCTCCAGCTTCTTTTTTATTTTTCACAATTTTTCTTGCATCCATATACAGATATCTTATATACAACAATACCGTTTGATTAATCGGAGTATATCCTGTAATTCCATATTGAGGTGTATATTCAGTATGGGAGGAAACGTTTCCTATATAATTACCATAACCTACATTCTGAAAATGAACATTTCCAGATGTAGTTGATGATGAAATACCTGTAACACCATAATTTGGAATAAAAGATGTTTGGTTTATAGCTTGCGGCTTGGATATTCCATAATCAAAAAAGACCACACAATTTGCTTTATTATATTTATCTACAATTTTAATATTATTATTCTTTAAAACTTTAATCAAAGACAAAATATAACGTTTATGAATAATCATGTCCTCATCTTTATCTGTAATTGGCATTAGAATGCAATTATTATAATTGACCAATTCTTCATTAGAAAGAGCTATAGAATTTACCTTTATTTCGTAATGAGTCATAGAACACGCGGTTACAAACAGAAGCAAAATACTTATAATCTTTTTCACTAGAAATTCTCCTAATCTTTATGTTGGATAGAATTATAAATATATTTTATGAAAAATCAATAAACAAACGAATTAACTAGCTGGCATTAATGTCATAAAGTGCTTCAATTTTATAGCAAAGTTGTTTAAAATCGTCATAAAAATTAGTCCGATAATTACATAGCAAAAGCGCACGAATAAGAATCCTGGGAATATTCATATAAATTAATTATATCCCGTTTTTACTTGAATCTTTTGTAATTTTTGCTAGTTTTGAGCTCGGAAAATAAACATTATGTTGTACAATTAAAATATTATCATTATGAAAAACGCAAAAATTTTATTTACTGCCGTTTTTGGCGTTGGGGCATTTGTTGCCGGCGGATTGGCTTGGATCGATTGGTGTCGGAAAGATTATATGAGCTCATCGATTATGCTCATGATGTCGTTATGCTGTATCGCTTTCATTGCAGATATTTGGTATAAATCTCCTGAAATGAAAAAGGCTGAGTTATTTCATGAGAAAAAGTGCAAGGCACTTAAATTCGTGACTGAGCAAAAGCGAGGAACCAAAGCTGACTTTTGTCAGAAATATGGAGAAGATGTTTATGAGCATTGTCTTAATAAAGGTTATATCCATGAACCTCTGGATTGCGATGCGCAAAATATGCGCTGGGAAGCCACCAAGCACGCTGACATTATCAACTCTAAATTTAACGGTGATTAATAGTTAAACTAAACTCACTGTGATTGCTTCGACAATGACGGGGAGTTTAGTTGTTGTTCAATCTGTACAAAAATTGTGCATATTTGCTTTAAGTTTATTGATAAAACATCAACATACTTATATGAGTAAAATAAGTTTGACACCTATTAGTAGAGTTGGAAAGCAGTGACTAGAAAAAAGTTTGCATTAAGCATTTTATTAACAGTATTCTTAACCTTGTTATTTTCGCCATTTTACATCATTGATGATGCATACTTGAGTCTGCAAAAGACTAAAGATAATCGCATTTCTAGAATTGACATATTTAATTCCGGAGCTTCCTCCAATCGTCTTGAAGTAATACAACGTTCTCCCGAGATTAAGCCATCATATCCAGTATGGTTTAAAAAACCTAATGGTCAGGGACTAATGCTGGAGACAGACTTAAAATCACGGTGGAAAAATTTTGATATAACCTTAAAGGCTGTAGGAAATGGTCGGGTTTATATTGCTTTATTAGGACCAGATATTAGAAACAACAACAAAAGATTTCCGGTCTTGGTCGATTATAAGAAACTTTCAATTAATGGTAAAGAAGTGCTTAGCACAAGAAAATCATTTTGGCACGATAAACGGTTTAATCATGCTATAAATGTAAAAAATGGCGATGTTATAAAAGTGTCATTTACGGCCAGAAGACATCATTTTAGAGTGTCGGATTTAAAAAGATTTTATAATTTTAATTGGTACATATTTTCTTCAATTATAATTTTAACTTTCCTTGCTTCTAGAAAGTTAGTCAATTATGTTGCAATGTTTAAAGTAGAGAAAAGATATAGCCGAATAGATATTGCTTTGATTTGCTTTTTCTTTGCGGTGTTATTTATACCAATGTTGAAAATTGATAATAACGAAAAATCATTACAAGAAAATCGGATGTTGGCAAAATATATGCCCTTATTTAATAACAATGGTATCAACTTGCAGTACGGGAAACAATTTGAGCGATGGTTTAATGACAGATTTTTAGGAAGAAATATTCTTATTAAATTAAATAATGATATTCATCAATATATTAATAAGTATTATGGGAACAATAAAGCTCAAATGCTGGAAGATGGTTGGCTCATAGGAGTAAATGAATCACGAGCCAACATAATTTCGACTAAACAATTAGATGAATTTACTAATGCGATAAAACAGTTTAACGATTTCTGTAAACAAAATGGTATTGTGTGTTATATAGAAATTGCTCCTCGAAAAATAGAATTCATGAGAGATAAATTGCTCAGAAATGTCTTGGAACGTGACCCGGCAGAAGTCTTGTCAGAACACCTCCAAAATAACAATATAACTAATGTTGTTTATCCTCTTGATGAATTCATCAAACACAATAAAGAAGATTTTGTATTTTTTAAAACGGACCATCATTGGACTGAATGGGGGGCTTATATTGGTTATAAAGAGTTAATGAAAAGAATCAAAGTAGATTTCCCGTCAATTCAAATGGTATCTGAATCCGATTATGATATTTTTTATGATACCAGGGTTAGAGCTGAAGTTGATCGTAGTTTTTGGAAAGGACATACGTGTATGCTGTTAAATCTGAGCGAGGACATTTGTCCCTTAAATGTAAAATACAAGTACTATACTCACAAAAACAAAAATGGACTTAAAGTAGATTGGGTTCAAGCAGGAATCAACAATAAAACATTTTATTATACAGAGGCAAAAAATAAGCAAAAAGTGGTTATTATAGGAAATTCATTTGCAGAAAATTTTGTTTCCTTCCTAGCATTTACATTCCCTAATGTAAAAAAGCTTAGAAGCAACAATAAATATGGAGATAATTTGAAAATATCTCGCTGGAAAAAGGAGATTTTGGATTTTAAGCCTGATATCATGCTTATTGTTATTCAATCAGAATCAGAATATTTAAAGCAGTTAAAAGATTTAAAGGATTAGCTTTATGTTATTTTCATCAATGACTTTTGTGTTTATGTTTTTGCCGATAGTGTGCATTACATATTTATTTATTCGAAATGATATTCGGAATTTTTTGCTACTTATTGCAAGTATTATCTTTTATGCTTGGGGGGAGCCAAACTATCTGGTAATTATGCTAAGCACAATTATCATTAATTATTGGGGCGCAAGGCTACTTGATACATATCGCAGCAAAGCTAAACTTATATTATCGGCGACAATCTTGCTGAATTTGTCCTTTTTGTTTTACTTTAAGTATTTTGATTTTGTGATTGCAAATATTAATCATATTACAGCGGCTAATATCCCCTTACATAAAATCATAATGCCGATTGGAATTTCTTTTTACACTTTCCAAGCAATTTCGTACTTGGTTGACGTATATCGTAAAGAAACAGCGGTACAAAAAGATATTTATAAACTGGCACTATATATTACGTTGTTTCCGCAGTTGGTTGCCGGACCAATTGTTAAGTATCATGATATAGATAAACAAATTGAGAAAAGATCTGTTACACTAAAAAAAGTTAGCCTAGGGGTAAAGCGTTTTATAATCGGTTTAGCAAAAAAAATGCTTATTGCTAATACGATGGGAGCCGTGGCTGATAAAATTTTTGCTCAATCTCCGGAAAATTTTGACCCACTTATCGCTTGGATTGGGGCAATTGCATACAGCTTGCAACTATATTATGATTTTAGCGGTTATTCGGATATGGCCATTGGATTGGGGCTAATTTTCGGGTTTAGATTTTTAGAAAACTTTAATTATCCGTATATATCCAAATCTATTACCGAATTTTGGCGGAGATGGCACATTTCATTATCTACCTGGTTTAAGGAATACTTATATATTCCATTAGGCGGTAATCGGATATCTCCTAAAAGAACTTATATTAATTTGTTTATCGTATTTCTCGCTACCGGTATTTGGCATGGAGCAAATTGGACTTTTGTGGTGTGGGGATTATGGCACGGGGCGTTTATCATTTTTGAAAAGGCAACCAACTGGCATAAGAAACTGGGTAGTCTAAAGCTTAGTATTGCACATCACATCTATGCAATATTGGTTTTTGTAATTGGTTGGGTGATTTTTAGGGCTGATAATATAGGATATGCTTGTGAGTATATCAAAAATATGTTTGGTATGGTCGACACCGGACAAGAATATTATCACTTTGCATATTATATTGATAATCTTGAGATTATTACCTTTATTGTGGCTATCATCTGCGCGACTCCTGTGTTTAGCAAAATGCTGTATATTCCGTTTAGCAAAAAAGTTCAGCGCGCTACAGTTAACATTTGGCTTGGGGTTTTATTCTTGTTATCGGCCTCTTCAATTGCGGCTTCGACTTACAATCCATTTATATATTTTAGGTTTTAAGCATAGTGCAGGCCTAATAATTCCATATAGACGATTTAACGCTCATGATTGAGTGGATGTTACACATCACTTATTGCGAGATGCATGCGCTTTTATTTGGGCTTGATTAATCTTTAGATGGTCGGCAATGGAGTTTAGCGTTCCTAAAAAGTCGGAACTCAGATTTTCTTTACTTAAAAACATATCCAAGCTTTTATCACCTACCGAATTGTGGTCATCAAATTCTAAAATTTCACTACAAATTCGGCTGACGATACGCTCTTTGGCCAAATGCGGCCGTTTACGTTTTTGAATTTCGTTATCAACGCAAATATGCGTAAATTCATGGATCAAAAGCAACGGCATAAAATTTGGGCTGACTCATTGCGGAGAAATTGTTATACTATGCTTTACGGCATCATAAAAACCGCCACTCATAGCTCCGGAGAGCTTGATAGTTAAGATATCCGGGTGCGTAATCGGCAGTTCTTGCAAACGATTATTCTTCTCCTCAATAAAAGAAACGACTTGTTGGGAAATAAATTGTTTGCCATGCTCTAATTTTTTTTCATCATAAATCTTACTTACGAAATAGTCCTTGATATTTTTTAATTCATTCGGACTAAGCGCAGGTTCAGAGAACTTGGACTGTAAATATGGGTGGTAAAAAAATTTGTCGGAAGAATAAAACTGAGCATATTTTTGATGATAGTTTTGATAAACACTAAGTTGGTGCTCCCAACTTTCCTCAGCGCTCAAAATTTGCAGTTTTATATTCATATCCAGCCTTATGATTTACTTTAACTTTTGCACATTGATGGTCGCGGAGATGCGGTGTTTCTCGTGAGGGGGCAGACAGATATGCGCCTCGCCGACATTGGAAGGCTCTACGCAGACAAAACTTTTATATTGTCCTAAGCTCATTTCGGCTAAATCTTTATTCGGGTTCCAGACCACAGTGGTCGCGGAGCCTTGTTTTTTAATCTCTATAATCCGCTTAAAACCACTATCAACTATTTGCAAAGGATTATCGCTATGTTCAAAAATGGCATCGAACTCGCTATTAATTTTAATGTCACCGCTTTGAGTATAAAAATTGCCATTCAGTGAATTTTTATAGCGTTTACCTGACAAGCCTTTGATTGCAACATTATCAAGCGAGCTGATATTATAATATGCGTGCAAGGCCTCACTAAAATTAAATTCCTCACGACCAAGGTTAGTCGTCTCCAATGTATATTCCAGTTTATCGGTGATTTTGACAATCAATTTGAGCTCGGCAGCGAGGTTATATTTATCATCTATCGGCAAAGTGAGCTCGGCCTCAATTTTTTCATCCGCAACCTCGGCTTGTTGCAACTGCCACATGCTCAAGCGAGCAAAACCATGGCGTGGGAGCTGGTTATTAAGCTGTTCTTCGGCAAAGCGCGGCCAGCAAACCGGAATTCCACCGCGAATGGCCTGAACATTATCAAACTTATTTAGGGCACCGAGCCAAAAAATATCATGTTCCTCGCTTGAGGGACGATAGGACAATAAATTGCCGCCCCAAAGGGCCAGCTTACATTCGGCTAAATGGTTGCGCAAGCAGATAATACCGTTCTCGGTCATGACTGGTCCCCCTTATTAATCTCAACTTCTAATACGCTAACACAGCCCCTACAAAACATCAAGATGGAAATATATACACTCATAAATTTGACCACATAATAATGGTCTAGAATTATATTGACAAAAAACATATTGATTACTCATCAAATTTGTGATATTATTATAATTGTAAATGTATTAGTATGGTTATTATTTCTCAAAAAAGTTTTCATATTTAGGTGTTCAGACCTACTTAGAATAATTTTGACGAAATGACAACCTCATTTGTTTTTTTTATTTTTAAAGTAAGGTCCAAGGAACCGGTTGGTACGTAACCCAACAAAATGTGAATATGGAAAAAGATGGTTATTCAATTACTTTTTCAGAAACCGTAAATAACTCAGTTCGTTATACGTCTAACTACTATAGGGGAACAAACCCCTATTGTGTAGATAGAAACCATCTCTTTGAGATGGACGGCAGGTTCTTTGATTATTTCTATCATGCCTCTTACAGCGGAAGTTGTGAAGGCTTGAAGGAAATTTCAAAAGAGGAGTTTGACCAAAGGGTCAAACAACTTAAAGCCGGGGACTGGGAATGGGACGAAAACGGCAACATCGGTCGCGCCGACAACGGTGCAACCGCCTTTTCTTTGAAGATTTCTGAAAGCGCGACATTTGATGAAACCATCGCGCCGAAGAATATCACAACGACTCATCCGGCAATTGTCGCCATAATGGATGAAATTGTTGCAGCCATAAAGGAGGCAGCTCGTCAGCAAAGAGAAAAGGAAGCCGCAGAACGCAAAAATTATGCGCGGAACTGCGGTCGCGTGGCTAAACGTTTAGGAATTTCTTTCGTAAATGTTCTTCGTCTGGGTTACCAGAACGAAGAGCAGCTGAAGGAGTTCCAGAAGAGCATGGCCGAGGCAAAGAAGCAACTGGCAGCTATGTCAGAAGAAGATCGTGATTATTATGATCATGAGATCTTCGGTTGCGGGAGAGCCCGTATGGCTTCTGCCCTTGCGTCTCTTGGTGTAAAGACATTCGGACGTGATGTCCGGTATATGGACTTCTCCGAATTGTCTATTCACTAAGAAATAGATCAGATTTACAGAAAGGTGGCGTAACAGCCACCTTTCTTTATGCACAATTTTCAAGGTTGACATATTTATCAAAATAGACTTTCAAATTTATATACTTTAATAACAAAAATCAGCCGCATGAGTAATCATGGGCTGATTGCTTAATCCAGAATCACATCTGCTCAATGTGAGTGCGGCAATACTTAAATGCACCGCCAATAGTCGTACCTTCTTCAAAAGTATGCAAAATACCTTTTTCTTCACTATCTGTCGTTAGCTCAACAAAGCGCTGCGGAATCAACCTACCGTTATCGCAAGTATAATGACAGATTAGAACATACAAACTATCGTTAACCTTTGCCAACGGAACTAACAGTTGTTCGGTTTCATTAAAAACAAACGTCTGCGGCGAGCAAGAAATAATATTCTTACTTCCCAGATGATAGCCATAGTACTTGCCTTCTCTCATCACGCCATAAAAACTACCCAGAAGTTTGCCATTTTGCACATCATTTAACTGATAAAGTTTGATTTCTGGAGATGACAGCTGGAGCGGTTTGCCGGTATCCATAACAATGGCAACGCTAAGTTCTTCCATAAAACTTTGGGGGTGAATATGCGCTTCGGGCAAGCTTAAGATTTTTTGGACACTACCGGGAACAACAGTAGATCCGTGAGCATTAGAACCTGTAAAAAATTCCTTTAACTTTCTTAAAAATTTCATACCACAAAAATTTAGTTAAACATAAAATAATTCTTAATTTTGCTAATTTATAACAACTAATAACTGTCAATTCAAGCTTTTTTATTTTACATTTTTTTAATCTTTGACGATTATTTGTTAAAAAACTATGGGAGATAAAAAATGAACAAACAAGAAATTTATGAAGAAGTTATCAAAAAATATATGCTGGCACTGTCCAAATATGATTTGGACGGATTGTGCTCGTTATTTACTCCCGAGGCCAAAGTATATTCGCCACTTTTGGGCTGGATTGAACCGCGGATTTTCTTTGAGAAAATGTGCACGCTCTCTGATGTGGAGAAATCTTATCAGATACCTCACAACACCATGATCAGCACTGAGGGAAAGCCGACCATGATTAAACATTTTACTTATCATTGGGCGGTAAAAGATGGGCGCTCCACTACTTTTGAGGCCTGCGACGTGTTTGAGTTTGATGAAAATAACCGTATCACCAAAGAAACAATTTTATATGATACCTACCAGCTCCGACTGGATATGAAAGGTAATCCGCTCGATTATTAATCTTAGCCGCGGGCGCAGAAAGTGTCCGCTTTTTTTACATTTCATAGTCGTAGAATGAGGTATTTTGGTTGAGGGTATAAATTCCTTGCGGGTTGGGGCGGTGATAATAAGTGTAAACAATGTTGTGTTTATCACCTTGTGCCCAAGCATTGAAAGTATCAACCGCCTGCGAACGCAAATTGTTTGGGAAAACGGCTCGCAACGTATTGTCTAAGTTCATGCTGAAACGGTTACTGTAATTGGCCGAGGCTATCGAATTGAGCACCAAAATTCCCCCGTCTTTAAGATTGTTTTTGGCGCGGATGAAATATTCTTTGGTGATTAAATCTTGCGGTATATAGTGTTTGGAAGAATAGGTATCCAAGATAATTAAATCATATTTTTGCCGACTTTCCTTAAAAAACTGGTTGGCATCTTGAACTACAAATTTTTTGTTGTTACCTAATTTTTGATGCAAAAATTTTTGCTCGGCAATGGCTTGCAATTTTTTATCAATATCAACATAGGTGTAAGAATTTTTCTTATCAGCCAGCCCCAAAGTGAAACCGCCGGCTCCGATTATCAAAATATCTTTATGACTGTCTGTGGGAATGGTATTTATAAAATTGTCATTAATAAAATTGATATAAGCAAAATTGAGGTCGTGCTCTTGGGAAAGCTTGGAAGATATATTGCTGTTGATGGCCAAAATTTTGGATTTGCCCTCATCGGTTTCATATATGCTGATGGTCGAAACCTCGTTGTTCTCGACAATGTCATAAATCTCTAACAGCAATTTATCACGGTTAAACAAAAGGGCGGAAAGCAAAAGCATGAAACCCGAAAAATAGGGATATTTCCGCCGCCGCGAAACCAAAATCGCACCCAACAGGCAACTGCCAACCAAAATTATGATGCTATGGTTAACTCCAACAAAAGGCATGGTTATCAGAGTGGTTAACAATGAGCCCATGACCGAACCTAATGTATCTACCGCCATAATTTTGCCGGTATAGTTGCGGTCTTTGTAGTGCAAATAGCGGCTCAGCATGGCGGTAATTTTACCAAATAAATATGGGCCATAAGACAAAAAAATCAGAGAATAGATGGCTGTTTGCAATATATTGGAGCGAATCCCCATAAAATTTAAGGCCATGAAATATATATCAATCAAAATATATGAGGCGGACAAAATCGCCAACAATCCTATCAGCAAAAATCCGACTGCAGATTGGCGGCGCAGACTATACTTGATTGGGTTGAGCTCCGAACCGCGGTAGTAGCCGATGGACATAAAGGCTAAGAAACTACCCATTACGATTGAAACCGTGATGGTGGTAGTTCCTACAAAACTACTCAACTGGCGCAGTACTATCAACTCTAAGGATAAGCTTGCGTATCCGCCAATGAAAATGGCCAGCAAAATTTTTAAAATCGTGAATCTATTAAACTGCTTTGTCATGGATAAAGTTTCCTTTGATGTTGCAGTCATACTAGGTAAAATTGTCTTAAATTATGCTTAATATTGGTAAAATGTTGGCACAAAAAAAAGACGCAGAACAAAAGTCCTGCGCCTAGTTTAATCGATGAATTTTAAATTATGAGTCTATGCTCATAATGGTCGGAGAACGAATTTTCACCAAGGATAGGTTAATAATCAGACCATGATTTCCATCAACAATGCTCCTCCTTGTTAAAAAGCAAAGTCTAGAAAGCGTATCGGCCTTGATAATATATGTGCTATCGTTGTTTGTTAGTTCATCCCGATCATTTCTTTTTCTGATAACATAAAAGCTATAGGCGATTAAAATTATCAGAAGTTCACAAATAATGATACATAAAAAAGCCATAAATATTAAATTTTGCATCGAAAATAGTCAGTAGAATCTAATTTGTCAAGCACAAAAAAACGCCCCGCTATTTTTTGATAGTCGGGGCGCATTATTATCTAAACCGTTAGCGGGGCAACTCATTACCATTGAAATAGTTAATTCCCATGGCAGTTTTAACCTCGGATAAGGTTTTTGCGGCCACTGCTTCGGCTGTGCGGCTACCGGCTTCCAACATCCGGAAAATTTCGCCCAAATCTTGAGCCAGAAGTTCGCGCTTTTCTCTTATCGGACGGAGTTCGTTTTGCAAAATTTCATTTAAGAACTTTTTGACCGTACCATCACCCAAGCCACCTCTTTGGTAGTGAGCTTTGAGCTCGTCTAAATTTTGATATGCCGGCAAGAAAGCACCAAAATGCTCATCGCGGCAGAACGCATCAAGATAAATAAATACCGGATTGTTCTCGGTATGGCCGGGGTCTTCAACGTGCAAGTGTGTGGGGTCGGTAAACATACTTTGCACTTTTTTCTTAATGTCGTTTGAAGAATCGGACAAGTAAATGCAGTTGCCCAAAGATTTGCTCATTTTAGCCGCGCCGTCTAAACCCGGCAAACGAGAGCAAGTGCTGTTTTCGGGCAAAACTGCGGTGGGCTCGACCAAGACTTCGCGATAAGTGGTATTAAACGAGCGGACAATCTCTCTGGTTTGCTCAATCATCGGGAGTTGGTCTTCGCCGACCGGAACAATATTGGCCTTAAAAGCAGTAATGTCGGCGGCTTGACTAATCGGATAGGTAAAGAACCCGACCGGAATGCTTTGTTTGAAGCCGCGGAGCTGAATCTCATTTTTAACGGTAGGGTTGCGCTGGAGGCGTGAAACCGTTACCAAGTTCATATAATAAAACGAAAGCTCGCAAAGCTCCGGAACTTGTGACTGGATAAAAATGGTCGATTTTTTCGGGTCTAGGCCACAAGCCAAATAATCTAGCGCGACTTCGGAAATGTTGTTGCGAACCTTATTAATATTATCGGCATTATCGGTTAAAGCCTGAGCATCGGCAATCATAATATAAATCTGCTCATATTTACCGCTGTTTTGCAGTTCCACCCGGCGTTTGAGCGAGCCGACATAATGCCCCAAGTGCAGACGTCCGGTGGGGCGGTCTCCGGTTAAAATTATATCCATGGTGCTATCCTTCTAATTTTTTTATTTGAGATAGCACAGCCATGGCCCCTTGTCAAGCAACGCCCTAACCTACCTACAATTAATTGTATTTCAAAATATCCTCAAAGGACTTGAATTTGAAAAAGACATGGTGCTTGGTCTCCGGCAAAACATATAGCTTGTCGCCATAGAAATCTTGCTGAGCCTTAAAATTAAATATCTTGTCGTGCTCAGAAATTATAGCCTTATCAAATACGGGGTTTATCTCCCCTAAATAGCGCTTATAAAATTCCTGCAATTTTTGAAGTTCGCTTTGGCAACTCTCGAGGCTGCGTTCCGACTGCAATTGATTATATAGTTCAAACTCCTCATCAGAATCGACCATATATTCACGCCGAAAGTCCAGATAATTGTCCATGGTGATTTGCTTAAAAGTATTGACAATTGCAGATGACAAGCCCTTCTTTTCATCAAACAAATAGGGATTGCCGTTTAGGGCGATTTTGTGTTTGAGGTTAGGTATTCTATCAGCAATAATTGAGGCCACAAATACACCGGCTGAATAGCCTATTACCTCAACTTCCCGATATTTGGAAAAATCAAAATCCAGTCCTAAACCATTATAGTCATATAGCACCAAAACATCATAATTTCTATCTTTTAGGTTGGCAAACTGGTGTTCATCGCAGCCCCAGCCGGCAAAAAACACTATCAGCTTATCACTCTTATTATCTATAAAATATTGTTTCATCGGGGTTTGCTCCTCACGTACAACCTTATCGACCTTGCAAAGTCCGTCCGAACTTTTTTTATAGCCGCTCGGGCATTGTTGCAAGACACAGTAGGTTAGTTGTTTTTTACCGAATTTTATCTTTTTATCTTCAACCAACTCGCGATGGGGACAACGGCTACATTCCTCTACACTAACCATTTGGACATTGAGTTTGGTATCGCAATCATATTCAACTCCGTTGGTATCTTGAAATTTAGCACCGGAACTGCTCTCCGTTGTTTGGCAATAATCAATAAGACTAATATCAGAATCTTCACTTAGCACTGCGGCTAACTTATCTAAAGGGACCAAACAATCCAGATTGCCTTCAGTGCTATTTTTTATTTGCAAGCGGCAGTGGTTGTCCTCCGCCCCTTTGACCTCCCAACTTAGAGAAAACTTTTGTCCGGCAATTTCTCGAGTTTGCTCATAAGTACTCGGGCGGCAATTTTGCAAATCGGTTATATGTTTAGTTTCATCAACATTTGCTTTGTCTATGACATCTGCATAGCTCCGGTTGGATACACTCAATGCTACAAGTAGGAAAATCAGATATCTCATAAAATGCTCCTTATCTAAACTCTGCTTAAAGCTTAGCGGATAGGTTTTAATTATTTATGAATCAGCAAACTCGCGCCACAGTTAAAGTATCAACCGAGGCCGCACCGGCTTTTCTTATCTCTAACGCACATTCTTTCAAGGTGGAGCCGGTGGTCATAACATCATCTATCAGCACCACGTGTTTGCCAATTATCCTTTCGGGGTGTTTGACAGTGAAAGCATTTTTGACATTACTAATCCTTGCCGAGCCCGAAAACTCAACCTGAGGGCGGGTACGACGGTGGCGGATCACGGCCGTATACTCAACCGGAACTCCACTTAGTTTACTAACTTCCCGACAAAGCAGAGCCGACTGGTTATACCTGCGCTTCAATAATCGTGTATAGTGCAGAGGTATGGGGACCAACAGGTCAGCTTGATTTTTCCAGATATCAGAGCCGGCATTATACAGCCAACGTCCCAAAACTTTGGCATTTTCGGTTTTATCCATAAACTTAAATCCCAAAATCAGATTTTTGGAACCATCATCATAGCGGAAAGCCGAGCGGCTCAGTCGAAACGGGGTTTGGGTTTTGCTCAAGCAAGCCGCGCAATATAATTTATGCGTGCTTTGGTCTTCTTCCAACGGATGACCGCATTTTTCGCAATATGGGCGGCTGATAAAACTAATCTCGTTGAAACAATCCGGACACAGGCCATCATCTCCGCCCATCAGCACTTTGCCGCATTTGATACAGCGTGGGGGTAGGAAAACACTTAAAATCGAACTTAATGTACTCATCTTAGCCGACGATTTTTTGCAAAACCTCATGAATCTCGCTAATGCGGTTGGTCACTATCATACCGGCATCGCTCATGGCATCTTTTTTGTCTTGGACCGAAATGTGACCTTTGGTGATGATATCTCCGGCATAACCAATCTTATGCCCAAAGGGAACGGCATCTCCGGCAACAAAACAAACTACCGGCTTTTTGTTCACCAATGACTTATAATATTTGGCGGCATATTCCTCAAAACTTCCGCCCAGCTGTCCAATCAGAACCACGGCATCGGTTTCATCATCAGCCATAAAGGCTTCCATGGCATCTACAAAATCTATGCCGATGAGCATATCATCGCCAAGACCGATGACGGTGGATTGGCCTTGGCCGGCCTTTTGGGTTTCTATCACTGCCTCATAAGTCAAAGTGGAAGAACGTGAAACAATACCAATGCGTCCGGGGGTATGAATGTTTTCGGGGAAAATTCCTAATCTTGCGGCTCCAGGGGTGATGATCCCCGGGGTGTTGGGGCCAATCAGCTTAGTCTTGCTCCCTTTCAGCATAGCCTTAATTTCCATCATATCTCGCAAGGGAACGCCATCGGCAATGCAGACCACTAAGTCGAGTTCGGCCTCGACAACCTCTTTCACCGCATCGCGCACAAAACGCGCCGGAACATACATCACACTGGCATTGGCACCGGTGGCCTCAACCGCCTCTTTTACCGTGTTGAAAACCGGCAGGCCCAAATGCTGTTTGCCGCCTTTGCCCGGAGTGACACCGCCGACCACATTAGTGCCATAGTCCAAAGAACGGCGAATGTGAAAAGTGGCCTGAGTACCGGTGATACCTTGGCACAAAACTTTGGTGTTTTTATCTACCAGAATCGACATCAGTCACTTTCCTCCACCGCTTGAATCAATGTATCGACAGCTGTTTCCATGTCTTCGGCAATCACGATTGGGAGTTTGGAATGCTCCAAAATCTCTTTGGCCTCGTCTTTGTTGGTTCCCTCAAAGCGCACTACCAGCGGGACATTGAGCCCAACTTCGGCCGCGGCCGAAACAATACCTTCGGCAATCAAATTGCACCGTAAGAAACCGCCCAAAATATCTATCAAAATTCCTTCAACACGGGGGTTGGTCATGATAATCTTAATTCCGGAGGCGATTTTGTCTTTATCGACACCACCTTTGACATTCAAGAAACAAGCCATACCGCTACCCTTACGGCGCAGAGAATCGAGCGCGGCCATGGCCAAGCCATCACCATTAACAATACAGCCGATATTACCGTCAAAGTCGCAATAGCTAAAGCCAAATTTATGCGCCTGAACTTCACGGTCTTCCTCTTCATACTCGTCTTCCAAACGAGTGATTTCGGGGTGGCGGTAGAGTGCGTTTTCATCAAAGGACATTTTGGCATCCAGAGCGATCAGATTGCCGTTGCGACGAACCCCGACCGGATTGATTTCAATCATGGTGGCGTCATAGTCAATAAAAGCACGGTGCAATCCTTTGACAAAGCGGGCAAGACTACGCTGACTCTTGGGTGATAATTGCAAAAACTCCATAATCTCGCGAATCTGTTTAGCTGAGGCGCCTTTGTGCAAATCGAGCCGAACTTTCAAGATTTTCTCGGGTGTGTTTAAGGCCATGGTGGCAATGTCTTCGCTTCCAACTTCGGCAATCAACAAGGTCAAGGCCGGGAGCATTCTATCAATCACTAATCCGGCATAAAAAATCTTTTTGACCTTATTATAGGCCTCAACATAAATGCGGCTGACCTCTTTGCCTTTGGGGCCGGTTTGCATGGTAACCAATGTGGAACCAAGCATTTGCTCGGCCGCAGACAAAATTTCGCGGCGGCGTTTGATTAACCTTATTCCTCCCCCGCGGCCGGCTTCTTTTTCCAAAAAATAGCCTCTTTTACGCGCACCGGACTGAATTTGCGATTTTAACATCCAGGGGCCGCGCTTGGATACTTCTCCGGCCATTCGTTTGGCTTCTCCGGGAGTATAGGCAATTTTACCCAGCGGAATTTCTATTCCGTACTGACTTAAAATTTTTTTAGCCTGATACTCGTGAATGTTCATTTATCTTCCTTTACAGTACTTCCGCATAATAACGAATCTTATCGGTCATGGCCGACAAGCCGTTACGACGGCTCGGGCTTAAATGTTCGGATAAGCCTAGTTTAGCAAAAATATCTTCAACTGCAATTTCTTTAATTTCTTGCGGCGTTTTGTGTGCAAAAATGGTCAGGACCACTGCCACAATGCCTTTAACAATGGCGGCATCGCTACTGCCCTTAAAATCTAGCAATTTCTGCCCGTTTTCCATGACCACTTCCGGCACCAGCCAAACTTGCGATTGGCAACCGCTGACCTTCCATTCATCGGTTTGCAATTCGGGCGGCAAAGGCGGCAATTTGGCACCTAAGTCTATCAAATAGCGGTATTTGTCTTCCCAATCTTCCAAAAGCTCAAAATTTTCTATCAACTCATCTATCTGCATTTGTTTTCTCCGAACGGTATTTTTTAGCCTCTTCTGCCAGGGCGGCAAACAAGGCGGCGGCATCTTCCGAGCGGCGGCATAAATATTCCGGGTGCCACTGGACGCCAAGGGCAAACCAATCTCCCTTAACTTCTACTGCTTCCACATTGCCGTCTTCCGCGCGGGCCGCTACTGCAATGCTAGGGAGCGAAAACTCAGCCACGCCTTCGCCATGCACCGAATTGACCATAATCTCTGACTTATTTCCACAAATTGCGGCTAGTTTACTTCCTTGGACCAATTTGACAGCGTGGGCATCTTGATATTTGTCGGCTTTATGAGCGATTTGGCTATAGAGCTCGTTTTTCACATTAACATACATCTTCGCCCCAAAGAATCCGGCCAGCATTTGGAAACCGGCGCAAATGCCCAAAACCGGAATGTGATGTTTTTGAGCATAGGCAATTGCGCTCAGATAAGCTAAAGAACGGGCCGACAAGTGGTGCTCCGCCGGTAAATTTTCAGGGTGAAGATAATATTCGCGCGGAGAATCGAAATTGCCGCCGATTAACAACAAAGCATCTAGGGACAGGCGCGCAAGCTCGGCCTCAACATTTTCATAAGTGATAAAGCTCAATCTGACACCTTGGGCGAGCAAAGCCTGAACATAAGGTTCGTCGATAACATAGCCGTCATAGCCTTTTTCTAATGCCATAATCAGCCCGACATGAGGAGCATCTTTTTTGATATTGTGGTTTTGATATTCAATTTCCGGAAGGCAGATTGGCGCTTGCGGCGCGGCTTGCAATTGGGTAGCAGGGACCACAAAAGAATCGATATCTCGGCCTTCAAAGCGGTGACGCGCTAAAAAAATCGGTTCCATCACACACTCCTAAAACAGTTCAAACATCATTTTAGCGTCATCGCTCATACGTTCAAAGGTCCATTCCG
>CALXUQ010000011.1 GCA_944391725.1 uncultured Alphaproteobacteria bacterium
ATGTCCAAAAGCGAGTGCAAGCCTCCGGTGTGGGCTTGTCTTGGCTAAAAAGACCGGAGCCGCAGATTTGTGCAAAATAATCAGACCAGCCAAGGTTGGCAACTTCTTTTTCCAAAACTTGGTGGCGTTTGTTGCTGAATATGTGGCATTGTATGTTGTTTTGACGGCAGAAATCCAAAACTTCTTGTGCGTGAGGACAAGGAGAAAGTTTATCTAAATGATGTTCTAAGGTATATGTGTAGAAAAAACATTTGGCTTTGAAAAAATCGTCTTCGCCAAAAACACTGTGAAATAAGTCCACATCTTTGTGTTGGTGCGATAAACGACGAATAGCGGCATAGCTAAGCGGTTTTCTTTTTAAGTATTCAAAAGTTTTTTTGAAGGTTTCGTGTAAAAAAGGTAAGGTGTCTACCAATGTGCCGTCCCAATCAAAGACTATGTTTTTTAGCATATTTTTTTCCTATACAAAGATTTGCTCGGCTCGACGGATTTGTCGGGAGTTTACAAATATAAGAATCTTGTCGCCGATGTGCAAAATTTCACTATGGGTGGGATAAATAATTTCTTCTTGTCTCAGAAGTGCACATATCTTGATGCCGGACGGTAAGTGTAAAGAGGAGATTTTGTGCTCGGCAATATTCATGTTCTCTTCAATCTCAATCTCCCATATTTCGCCAAAACCCTTGCCCAGCGAATAGGCAAAATCTATTTTGTTTTGCCGGATTTCTTTGAGCAATTTCGAAATAGTGATGGAAGATCGGTGCACCAAGATATTGTCGCCGATATTGTCAACCAAAGTGTTGTTGGCTTGCGAGTTGACCAAAGAGATGACCGAGGTGGCTCCGTTTTGCTTGGCAAGCAGCGAAACCAGCAGATTGTCCTTATCTTGGTTGGTAACGGCAATGGCCATATCGGCATGACTAATGGCAACTTCTTCTAATATGCTGTCGTTGAGCATGGCGCCGTTAATAACCACCGTATCGTCCAGTTCTTTAGCAAGCTGTCGGGCAATTTGCGGATTTTCTTCGACAATTTTGCAACTCAAAATATTGTCATCGCTTTCGAGTTTGTGGGCCAGATTGAGAGCTATTTGTCCGCCGCCGAAAATTACTACCCGCTCAACTGCCGGTTTTTCCATATCAAAAGCATGGACGGCATCGTCGAGTTGGTTTTTTTTGACCAGGAAATATACTTCATCGCCAATCTCAAAGACATCGTTTCCTTTGGGGATAAAAGCTTGCCCGTTTCTAAGAATGCTTAAAAAGTCTAATTCTAAATCCGGAGCAATCATGCTAAGCTGGTCTAACGGAGTTTTTAATAAGGGGCAAGTGGCCTGACAACGAAAAGACAATAAATATAGCTTTTCATCAAAAAATGGCAGATATTCTGACGAGCCGGGGACTTTTAGCAGGCGATATATGGCCTCGGCAATGGCTTGCTCGGGAGAAATTATCAGGTCTATCGGAAGATTGGCCTCGTTGTATAAGGTGGACCAGAGCGGAGAGAGATAGGCTTCGCTATCTATACGGGCAATCCGTTTTTGAAGATTAAACAGGCTATAAGCAATTTGGCAGGCAACCATATTGGTTTCATCGCTGTCGGTGACCGCAATGAGCATATCAGCACTCTTGGCTCCGGATTTTTCCAGCACACCGGGGTAAGATATTGAGCCGTTTACCGGGCGGACATCGGCAATTTGGGAGAGCTCATCTAACCTTTTGTTGTCGTTATCAACCACGATGATGTCATTGTTACCTTGAGCCAGGTAACCGACAATGCTTTGGCCGACGCTGCCGGCCCCTCCGACAATTATCTTCATTTATCTTCTCCTTTGAGCATTTCACAGGCATTAAAATAGTCTTCAATTGCCTGAAATGCAGCGGCAAAGTTGTCAATGCGGACATAATGTTCGCGAAACTTGCGGGCATCGCGCAGATTTTTGCAATACCAGCAGACATATTTGCGCGAAAGCGGTAAGGCTAGTTTCTCTCCATAATAACTTATTAATTCTTTAATATGCCTTAACAAAATGTTTTTAGTATCGGTAATGGAAACAGGTTGAGGTTCCTCTTTGGCGGTGAGATAATTGTGAATTTGACTGATAAGCCAAGGCGCTCCTAAGGCGGCTCTACCGACCATAACACCGTCGGCATGGGTATATTCCAACATTTTTTTAGCGCTTTGAGGAGAATTGATATCACCATTGCCGATAACCGGAATTTTAACTGCGGCTTTGACCGCGGCAATGATATCCCAATCGGCGGTGCCGGAATAAAAGTCACTGCGGGTGCGTCCGTGGACCGTAATAAAATCGGCTCCGCTTTCTTCGCACATCTGAGCAAATTCTACGGCGTTGACATGGTTGTTGTCCCAGCCTTTACGAAACTTGACACTCAGCTTTAATGGAGAGGATTTTTTTACCGTACTGATTATTCGGGAGGCTAATTCAGGATTGCGCATTAAATCAGATCCGGAATGATTGTTGACAATCTTTTTGACCGGACAGCCCATATTGATGTCTAATGTCGCGGCGCCTAATTCTTGTAAAAATTCTGCGGCCTCGATGAACAATTCGACATCTCCGCCAACCATTTGTACCGTGACGGGATACGGTTCATCGCGAACATCGGCAATCCGAAAACTTTTGGGATTTTTTCTTTGCAGAGCATTAATGGCCACCATTTCGGAAACAATATTCCCTCCCCCTAAGCTTGCAACCAAGCGGCGCATCGGTTTGTCGGTAATGCCGGCCATGGGGGCTAAAAATACGGGGCTTTGAAATCCTAAATCTTGTATCATATCTTAAAATCGTAAGTTTGATTGTTCTTATGCATAAAATCTAGCAAAACCTTGGGCTCCTCATTGAGGCTGACGGTAGCATTATATACGAGCTCGGCATATTGTTTGATTCCGGCGGCAGTTTGGAGCGGGCTGAGACTATGGAGGCTATATACCGCGTCGGGGCCTAGATAGGTCTGGGCATAATTGTGCAAAGACACGGGTTTGCCGCGTAAATGCGCCTTGGGTTTTTCAAGGTTATCTTGCGGGCGGAGCGTGGTTTCTTCGGTGTAGTCTTCACTAAACAAGCGGGCATATTTTTGGGCATCGCGACTCTTGAGGCGCCCGGCGTTCTCAAAAATTTGGGCGCTGAGCTCTGCAAAGGCTTCGGAACTTATTTTTACTCCGGACATGAGTTATTATCCACCCTACCCTAGTTTAGTTTATCCAAAGAACGCGCCAAAATGTAATACAGTTTGCCAACGTCTGAACCGGAGATGACCGCCATGAGCACATTGGAACGCTCGTTTTTCTTGGCTTCGGCAATCAGAGCCTCAAAGTCCGACATATAGCGGGTTACCAGATCGCGGAACTCCAGATTCTTCTCAAACTCGGAGCGAATCTGTAAAATTTGCTGTTTGTTCATACTCCGAGAAAGATAGCGAACAAAGGCCGCCGTATCGCCGGCATAGTATTTTTTCCATAATTCTTCTTCGGCATCAGGTGTGAATATCCGATTGATATCGACTGCCATGGTTTCAAGTTTTTCAACCACATAGCCGGCATCTTTCAAGAAGTTTTCTACCTTTAAGTGCTTATATCTCTTTTCGAGCTCGGTAATCTTGTTGTCGGCTTTTTGCGAGGTATTGTGCAACTCGGTCATTTGTTGAGAGAACAAAGTATTGAGTTCGTTGGATTTATTCACAATATCTGCGCCTTTGGTGTCAAAATCGGTAGTTGCGCTCTGGATACTCTGCATAGCGGCATTGACCTTTTTGATGGTTTCGTCAGTGGCGGCAACCAAAACATTGGATTGTTGCAGGAAGACTTCTCCGGAACTGCGGATTTCGTTGGAAATACGCTCGGCATTAGAAGAAATTTCCGAAATGGAAGAACGAATCTTATCGCTGGAATTTTCCATATGAATGGAGCTCATTTTGGCGGTTTCACCAATTTGCAGGCTCAAAGATTTTAAGCTTTCGCCAAAGCCTTTAACCTTATCATATGCCTGCTGCGCACGTTTGGAGAACTCCATTGAGGTGTCGTTCAAGACTTTGTTAAAGAACTCAACCAATTGTTTGGTATCTTGAGTAATGGTGGTCATCTTGTCGCCTTGCTCAGATATCATCTTATTAATCTCAACCACACCGGTACTGGCTTCAGCCGTAACCGTATTGAAATTGGCAATATATTTTTCATATTCTTTGCCGACGTCGCCAATCTTGGTGACGGTTTTGTTGACGCATCCGTTTAGCTCATCGGAACTTTGGTTTAAGGACAAGTTGACTTGCTCAATATTTTTAATTGAACTCTTGGCTGCCTTAGAAACATCTTGGCTGACGCTGAGCAATTTATCGCCCAAAACATCAAACTCGTAAGACAATTTGGAGGTGATTTCAAAAATATTGTCGGTGCTGTCTTTGAACTTGCCGTTTATCTCACCGATTTTTTGAGCAACTTCAGAGGAAACATCTGACAACATCTTGTATTGCTGAGCCATGGAGGCCTCGCCTAAACGCGCTTGGGTCGAAACCACATTAACAATATCAGATAAGCTGTCTTTTTGATGATTTAGGGTATCATTAATCATATCGGTTTGGGAGCGAACTTTGTTTAAGCTGCCTTCCAGATTTTTGGCGTGATTTTCCATAAGACCGGAGATGTTTTTAGCGCCATCGCCTAACTGTTGATGCAGGTTTTGAACCTTATCGGCACTAGAGAGCAGTTTTTCGGTGGAGTTCATGGCTTCTTGCTCAATTTTGCCAACCTCACTGCCAAGCGTATCTAGTCCGGATTGGAAACCTTTATACAAATTGCCCAATTTGCTGGCAATGTCTTCCATATGCTGTCCGGCGGCGTTTTGTTGCTCGGAAATTATATTATACACTTCTGAAAGCTTGTCGATTGATTTGCCGGAAATTTTGACAACTTCATCGGCGTGCTTGTTGAAATTTTCCTCCAACATGGCCATACGTCCAAAGACTCTATCGGAGTTTTGCTCAATGACCGAGACTTGTTTTTTGAGTGAAGAGCCGATGTTATTGGTGTTTTCGGTAATTTTGTCGCAAATTTCAAAAAATTCGTTCTCTTGGTGGTTGAAGAGCTGGTTAATGGCTTCGGCTTTTTCATCCATAACCTGAACCATATCTGCAACGTGTCTGATGGTGTTGTCGGTGACGGCTTGGATGCTGGTGTTTTGTTTTTCAAAAGCATTGACCGCCAAATCCATGCTTTTGGCGGTATGTTCGGCCGTATCGCTAAGCGAGCTGATTTGGCGGCTCAAAATCTCACTAATAGATTTGGCAATGTTTTCGATTTGGGCACCCGATTGGTTCAAACTGCTGACCTGAGTGCGGACAATGTTCTCAAACTCAGAAGCTTTTTCAATCGATTTGGCGGTTTCGGCGTCAAAAGCAGCGGTTTGGACTTCAAGATTTTCGCCCAAATGGCGAGTGCTCTCAACAACGGAGTTGCAAGATTGCAGAGCTTTTTCCAGTTGTTTTTGCAGATTATTAACCATTTCGCCGGCATTGCTCTCGATAGAATCGGAGGCTTTGACCAAATCTTCAATCTGGCGTTTGAGTTCGGCTTTGATATCTTCAATCTTGGCGGCTGTGGCCGTAATATGGCGTTGCTGTTGAACCAGTGAGGTTTCGCTAATTTGGCTTTGGGTTTGTACAATGGAGGTGGTTTCTTTGAGGCTGTCGGTATGTTTGTTCATGACCTCGATGACTTCATTGAGCTTGTCTACCGCACTTTCGGAAACAACCCGCAAATCGCGGTTGCGTTGTTCGACATCGGCGGCAACTTTGGCCATTTTCTCAACCATGTTATCGGCGGTTGTGCCCATTTTCTCTGACTGAGAGTTCATGTTGTCGGCCATATCGCCAATGTTTTTAACCGCGTTGGCACTCATGAGGCTTAGTTTGTTGCTTTGCTGTTCCAAAACGGTGACCGCACCGCTGATGGCGGCACCTGTTTCCTCGGCATGTTGTTGCAAAGATTTTACTTCGCTACCGATGCGGCCGTCGACATTGTTCAGATTTTCAATCACCTCGTCGGAGACATTGCGGATGTTGTCAACTTGGTTGCTAATGCTTTCGCTGACGTTTGAGGCACGAGCCAAAATCTTTTCTACCTCAACACCCAAAGCCTCGTTTTGCTCACTAAATTTACGAGATAGGCCACTGATGTTGTTATCGAGTGTTTCAACATAGTTAAGCGAAAATTCTTGGTGATTTTTCAGAGTATTTTCAATATCTTGAATGTTGGTCTGGACAGTGGATTGTAAGTCTTGGGCAGATTTGATGCTTTGTTCGGCCACATTTTCAAGATGTTTGGTTTGCTCGCCAACCATTGAGGTAATATATTCAATATTTTTGCTGACCCGATCATGAAATTCGACCAAGAGTTCGTTGGCGCGCAACATTTTACTGTTGTTTTCATCGTTGACATTTTTGATTTGGGCCGAAGAAGACTGCAACTCTTGAATACGAGGCTGCAGAGATTCAAAAATACTTTCTATATCCGTGCGAATCTGCTCTCCGGCGGCGGAAAAATCGCTGACTTTGCTTTGAAGGTTTTCGGTGGAAACTGCCGCTCTTTCGGCAACATAGTCAAAACTGTTGATGAGAGTTTTGATACCATCGGTCAATTCGGTAATGGTTTTGGAGGAATAGTTATCTAAAATGCCGACCAATTTAGCAAAATCTTCAACCCGGTTGCTGAGCTCAGCTTGAATTTTATCGGTTTGTTCGGTGGCTTGTTTGGTGACTTCTTGGAGTTCGATAACTTGGGCGCGAATAGCATCGGCCATGGCTTTGGCGGTTTGGGCGCCGCCTTCCTCAGGATAGACCAACTGGTTCATGTAGGCGTGGAGAAGTTTGGCCTCTTGTTTGAAACTGGCACCGCGGTCAATATAGGCCATGACCACCCAAATAATGGCTAAAGGCAGTGTTACGCCGGCTAAAAAGCCGCCAAACTCATCGGGCATCATTAAAAAGAGGTTGGACCAGCCGAAAAACTGGGTAATGTAAATGAGGACAATACCAAACCAAATGATGCTGACCCAAATCATGAGGCGCTGCATATTGTTGGCCAGCCATTTGTGCTTGTTGTCTTCTTCTGTGTTGATAACAGGTGTTGGTGTTGAGATAAATTCCGGCAAATGCGAATCCTTACGCGAATTGCTATCGGCAACTTCCTGATTAGACATCTATATTTCCCCAAGTTACAATTATATTTTTCATCCAGAGCTGAGTGTAGACTACTTTTTTGGATTTTTAAATTAGAATATTTATCTTTTGAGCGTTATCCACAGCCTGTATATTTAATAGATATCCCCCAGTAAACTGGGGGATATCTATGTTGGGGATATTTATAAATGAATTAGTCTTCGGATAAGGCTTTTTTTAATACATAGTTCAATTTGCGCATGGCTTGGAGTTTCATCTCGTCTTCCGACAGCCCTATCGGCACAACCACAGCCGCCTCAACACGTGTTTCGGGCTCAATGGCGGTGACTTTGACGATATTGCCGTTCCTCACAAACTCAAACAAAATCTCCGCCATGGTCTAATCTTTCAAAAATTTGTTGCTTTTGGGAAAACCAAACGGTGCTAATTTACCAACCTGTCCACGGTGACCAAGCCAGTTCAGCAACTCAGTTTCCGTCTTGCATCCGCCGGCGCGATTGTAGGTGAAACCCTCATCTTCTTTGAAGATTTGGACATCGGCCATGCCGCCGTCTTTATATTTCTGCAAGGTTACCCCTCGCCCACGCGCCATAGTCGGAATTTCTTCCAGCTTAAAGACCAAAAGCTTGCGATTGTCACCAATGATGGCCACCATATCGCCGCATATCCGTTTGCAGAAAACGGCCTTTTCGCCCTCGCCTAAGTTCATAATCTTTCGGCCGTTGCGGGTCTGCGCTAAAATATGGTTCTCATCTACCAAAAAGCCCTTGCCGCTATTGGAGGCAATCAGATATTGGGCTTTGGGGTCAAAGACAAACATTTCGCTAATGTTATCTTCAATACCCAAATCCACCATCAATCTTAAGGGTTGGCCAAAGCCGCGTCCGCTCGGTATCTCACTGGCATTGATATTAAAGAACTTCCCAGATGTATCAAACAAAATTATCTTATCTGTAGTTTGAGCGTGGATAGCGGCCTGAAGCGCGTCATCGTCCTTAAATTTGAAGTCCTCGTTTAAGGCGCTGTGCCCCTTAATACATCTAATCCATCCCTTCTTAGAGAGAATTACCGTAATCGGCTCTTTTTCAACCAAAGCTTCTATCGGAACTTCAATATCATCGGGAACTTCGGCAAAATCGGTCCGGCGGCGGCCTAATGCCGTTTTCTTACCGAACTTTTCTCTAATTTGCTTTATCTCACTGCCAATTGCCTGCCATCTCAATTTTTCATCGGCCAGCAAAGCCTCAAGCTCGCCTTTCTCGGCCGTCAAGTCGTCAAACTCTTTTCTTATCTCGCTTTCTTCGAGTTTACGCAGATTCCGCAACTTCATATTCAAAATGGCTTCGGCCTGATTATCGGTCAAGGCAAATTTTGCCATCATAACCGCTTTGGGGTCTTCTTCCTCGCGGATAATGCGGATTATCTCATCCAAATTAAGATAAGCAACTAAGTATCCAGACAATATCTCTAAACGGGCATTAATCTTATCCAAACGATAATTTACTCTTCTGACCAAAACATTATGGCGGTGAGCCAAAAATTCGCTTAAAACTTCCTTAATGCTCATAACCCGCGGAACACCATCAGAATCAAGCACATTCATGTTCATGGCAAAGCGAATTTCAAGCTCGGTTTGTTTGAACAAATGCTCCATTAGCATTTGCGCATTGACAGTGCGGTTCTTGGGCTCTAGCACTATTCTGACATCGTGTGTTGACTCATCTCTAACATCACTTAACAGCGGCAGTTTCTTTTCCAACAACAGCGAAGCAATCTTTTCTATCAACTTGGATTTTTGAACCTGATAAGGTATCTCTTTAATAACAATTTGATACTGCCCGTGCCCCAAGTCTTCGGTTTCCCAGCGAGCGCGCAGGCGGAAACTGCCCTTACCCTGCTTATAGGTATTTAATATGCTCTCAAAGCTATCAACGATAATGCCACCGGTCGGGAAATCCGGCCCTTTGAGTTTACGTACCAGCGGCTCTTCTCCGCAATCGGGATTGTCTATCAAATACAGCAGAGCATCGCAGACTTCGCTCAAATTGTGCGGAGGTATGTTGGTGGCCATACCAACGGCAATACCAGATGAACCATTACACAGCAAGTTTGGCACCATGGAAGGCATAATTACCGGTTCGTGCTCCTCACCGTCGTAGGTTTCCCTCATATCAACCGCGTTTTCGTTCAAGCCTTCCATCATGGCGATGGCATATTCGGTCAAGCGAGCCTCGGTATATCGCATGGCGGCCGGACCGTCTCCGTCAATATTACCAAAGTTGCCTTGTCCGTCGACCATGGGGTATCTGACCGAGAAGTCTTGAGCCAATCTCACCATGGCCATATAAACTGCCGAATCGCCGTGCGGGTGGTATTTACCGATGACATCTCCCACCACGCGGGCGCATTTCTTAAAGCCGGATTTGGGATCCAAATGCAGTTGCCGCATGGCATACAGCAAGCGTCGATGCACCGGTTTTAAGCCATCGCGGACATCCGGCAATGAGCGGGCAACAATCGTGGACATGGCATAAGACAAATATCTTTTGCTCAATTCCTCTGCCAAGTGGACATCTTTAATTTTTTCTTCAACCGGTTCTGACATATTTTCTCTCAAATTCAAGCTTATATATTCAACTGAGTTAGCAAATTAGCACGGTTTGTCGGGAATTTCAAGCCGTGAGTATTAAAAAAGTTTTTTTGCAGGAAAAACTCAGTCATCTTTAGCAAATCGGCCATTTCTGCGGGATTGGGGCGGTAGTTCTTCTCAACGATAAACTGTGGATAACTAAACAATTTGTCCCGATACAAAAAGCCAGCCTCCTCACAAACCGCACGTCCGCTTTTGGGCGAAACATAGCGCAAATTGTCAACTCTTCCGGTGGCGGCGCACTCGCTTAAATCCAGCCCTATTCCTAACTCTTCCAGCAGGTAAAACTCAAAAAAACAATAATGAGCCAGCCAATTGTCCTCGTTTATCAGCTCCATGAAACTTTCAACATAGTAGTAAAATCGCTCCAGCGGCTCTTGCTCGGCCAGGCAATCATCGCACAAGGCACAAAACGAACTCAAAGTAGCTAATTTGCTCCCGTCAGTTATGAAATTGACCGAGCCGGCCTCCTCAAGCTCTACTCGCAGGTTAAGCATATTCTCTTCGACCCGCGCAAAAGCCTCTATTCTGACCAAATTTCCTAACTGGTAAATGCTCAAAGTTTTTTTATGAAGGCAATTTTTGACATAACCGCTAATCTTGCCATGATTACGCGTTAACACGGTGAGAATTAGCGAACTCTCACCGTGTTTGCGCAGACGAATTATGTAGCCTTCATCACTAAACTGCAATCTATACTCCTATTAATAATCGTGTATCATGCTTTTAGTGATTTTATCATAAGCTTGCAACTCACTTAAAACCCGTTTCATATCATGTAAGGGTATCATATTGGGGCCATCGCTCAAGGCTTTGGCCGGATTATCATGAGTTTCGATAAACACAGCCGCAACTCCTACGGCAACCGCCGCACGCGCCAATACAGGTGCATATTCGGCCTGACCGCCGGAAGTGCCGCCCTGCCCGCCCGGCTGTTGTACTGAGTGAGTGGCATCAAAAATTATCGGACAGCCGCTGTCTTTGGCCATTCTCGGCAGACCGCGGAAATCGGTTACTAACGTATTATACCCAAAGCTTGAGCCTCTCTCGGTAATGCAGACATTCATATTGCCGCTGTCTTCCGACTTCTTAACTATGTTTTTCATATCCCAAGGAGCTAAAAACTGGCCTTTCTTAATATTAATCACCTTTCCGGTTTTGGCCGCGGCTACCACCAAATCCGTCTGACGACACAAAAAGGCCGGAATTTGCAACATATCTACATATTTGGCCACAATTTCGCATTGCTCTTTTTCGTGCACATCGGTTACAATCGGCAAGCCGGGATATAATTTCTTTATCTCCTCAAAAGTTCTCATACCTTCTTCTAAGCCCACTCCCCGCGGCGTATTAATCGAAGTGCGGTTAGCCTTATCAAAAGAAGCCTTGAAAATATAATTCATACCCAGTTCTTTGGTGATTTCAACCAGAGCTCCGGCCATCTCTATCGCGTGAGCCCTGCTTTCAATCTGACAAGGTCCGGCCAGCAATGCCAGTGGTAATTTATTGCCAAGTTCAAAATTGCCAATTTTTATAGTTCTTTGTTCCATTATGTTATCCTTTTATTGTCAATATTGGCTTATCTATAGCAAAAATTATCCGATTTTGCAATCTTTATAAAACAAAATCCCCAGTGCGCTAACACTAGGGATTTAATCTCTTTAAATCGCTCTTAATCTTTCTTGAGCGTAGATTTCAAACGAGAGGCATATACCCGTAAGGACATTTGCCAACTGATGCGCTGGAGCAAATTGTCTTGAAATTTGGGGGCATTTTGCCGAAACAAGTCCAGTTTCTTTTTGTGATATTCTTGTGCAAACTGCATCAGGCCATTCATCCTGATAAATGCTTCAACATTTTCTTGCAGATTGTGCAGTAAGATTTTCTTGGAAATATATGGGGCTTTCCATAAATCTCCCAGCTTGGTATCACTGACATAACGCCAAATTCTTTGCTCATCACCCAAGTGCTTGTGCAGAATTTCTACCGAACGACTGCAGGTCAACGGGCTTGAAACCAACAAAATATCTCCAATTGCGTCTCCAATATTCTCGCTATAATCAATACCGTATGAACTCAGCAACATACGCGCTTTGGAGTTTTGGTACGGATTGCGAAAATTGCCCAGCAAAATTATCCGCGGCTGGTACTTTTGTTGATATTTCCGGTTGGAGTAGATGGATAAACCAAGCGGAACGGTATTGATATCGGCGGCATCTATTACCAAAGTATGATAGTCTACCATGTGGAAATTAATGGTACCGGGAAGATGGTCAACAGCATTAACGTCTTCTATCTTTTGCGGACAAAACCATATGCCATTATGATTTAAGAATACTCCGCGGACACAGAGTTTCTTGATGACTTCAATATCTGCGACGACCAATGCACTCGGAGCTCGTTTTTCTTCCATCAACTTGGTTATCAACGGAGTGTAAAAGCCAGAGCGTTTATCATACTTTCGCAAAAAGCCAAGCTGTTCCTTGCAAATTTCCGGACAGTAGTGATATTGCTGCCGATAGGCCTCGCACAGACAAGCTAAGATGTGTTGATTGCGGCTGTTTGGGGCGGCAATTATCAAATCTACTTTGGGAATCTGCCACTTGAAACAATTACTGCTAAGGGTTGACCCTTGATATGCATCAAGCGCACAAGAAAAAAACTTATTAAACCGTTTCATAAATAAATAATATTAAATTAAACATAACATCAAATAATTTTTTATTTGTTAAACTTTTAGCATAGCATTATTTAATTTTCAAGGAATTTTGTCAGAAACGATATCTTAACCAAGTAAACAAGACATTGCCATCATTTTTCAGACCCGGCACATAGGCCGCTTGCAAAGCCCAATCTTGATACTCGATACCGGCTAACGGTAGCGGCAGAGGTACCGGAATATACAAATATTCCTCCCGTTGTGTTAAACTAAGCGTAAATCCGGCTCCAACCCGAAAATCGGGATTGCAGTTGACAAACCAGTTCTTCTGGTAGGCATAGCCAAAAATGGTTTGAGGGTGATAGTTAGAATCTTCAAAAACCATAGCATACAGCCCATGCCAATCGCCGTCTTCGTCATATCGCCCCTTACCTAGTCCCAAACCCCAAGGCATTTCATTGTATTTTTCAATTTTTTCTTTGTCATAAGTCAGCCTATTGTGCCAGGTGTTAATCGGGATAAACACATTGTAGTCACCTTCTTGCCAAGTTTGGCTTACATTTGTTTTGAATTTATCCCAAAGCGAACTGTTGCTTTCTTGAGCTTTTACATTAAAAGAAGCGCATAATATACTGAATATAAACAGTATAGTCACAAATTTTTTCATTTTTCCGTCCTCTCTTTATTACTTTGTAGGTAATGTTTGGCTAATATGCAACAAAATTTTACTTACTTACACAAAAAAACTCCCCAGATTTAATCCAGGGAGTTTGTAGCTAGTGCTTATTGCTTACAGCAGGCGGCTTTTATCAATTGCGGCCTTTACGAAAGAAACAAACAACGGAGCCGGCGCAAATGGTTTGGATTTGAGCTCGGGGTGAAACTGGACACCGATAAACCACGGATGATCGGGGATTTCCACAATCTCGGGCAGTTTGCCATCCGGAGATTTACCCGTGATAACCATACCGGCTTTTTTCAAGACATCGGCGTATTTCATATTGACCTCATAGCGGTGACGATGACGTTCGGAAATTTTGTCCGTGCCATAAATCTTATAGACCAGCGAGTTTTTATCCAAAACGCAAGGATATGCGCCCAAACGCATGGTTCCACCCAAGTCGCCGTCGTGTTTGCGGGTTTCGGTGCTGCCGTCTTTTTCCCATTCGGTCATCAGTCCGACTACCGGTTCACAATCGGGGCGCAACTCGGTCGTATAGGCATTTTTAATGCCAACCACGTTTTGCATGGTTTCAATAACGGCCATTTGCATCCCATAGCAAATTCCTAAAAACGGTACTTTGTGCTCGCGAGCATATTTAATGGCGGCAATTTTGCCGTTGGTGCCGCGTTGACCAAAGCCACCGGGAACTAAGATGGCACTGACATCATTCAAATACTCGGCCGGATCATTCTTTTCTAACAGCTCAGAGTCAATCCATTTGACCTTGACTTTGTAATTGTTGGCAATGCCACCGTGGGTTAATGCTTCGCCCAAAGATTTGTAGGCTTCCAAAAGCTGAGTATATTTGCCTACAACAGCAATGCGGACCTCGCCCTCGGGGTGCTTGATGACATCGACGATGTGTTCCCATTTGCTTAAATCCGGCGCCTTTTTGCACTCAATGCCGAAATGTTTGCATACTTGAGTATCCATGCCCTCGTGAGAATAGGCAATCGGAACTTCATAAATACTGCTGACGTCTAATGCCGGAATAACATTCTCTTCTCTTATATTGCAAAACAGCGCAATTTTGCGTTTTTCGTTTTCGGGCAACGGGATTTGCGAACGGCAGAGCAACATATCGGGCTGGATTCCGTATTCTTGGAGCTTTTTGACCGAGTGTTGGGTCGGTTTGGTTTTGAGTTCGCCGGCAGTCGGAATATATGGCAAAAGCGTAACATGAATAAACATGGCACGTTCACGCCCCAAATCATAGGCAACCTGACGAATGGCCTCAAGATACGGCTGCCCTTCAATATCACCTACCGTACCGCCTATCTCACACAAAACAAAATCTTCACCATGGAGGTCAGATAAGATAAACTCCTTAATCTCGTTGGTGACGTGCGGGATAACCTGAATTGTGGCTCCCAGATAATCACCATGGCGCTCTTTTTCGATTACGCGAGAATATATCTTGCCGGTAGTGATACTATCCGTCTTGTGGCAAGACACACCGGAAAATCTTTCATAGTGGCCTAAATCAAGGTCGGTTTCGGCACCGTCATCAGTGACAAAAACTTCACCATGCTGATACGGGCTCATGGTGCCGGGGTCAACATTCAAATATGGGTCCAATTTGCGCATCCGCACCTTGAAACCACGGGCCTGCAGAATCGAGGCGAGCGAGGCGGAGGCCATACCTTTGCCAAGTGAGGACACAACACCGCCGGTTATGAAAATAAATTTAGTATTTTCCGGGACTTTTTTTAAGTTTTCTAAAAAATCTGACATGAAAATTTCCTTTGCTTAAAGTGACAAAGGCGCAATTCAAAGAAATGCGCCTTTATTTTGAATGGTTCTGCTCATTTATTTTTCCGCAACCGGAGCTTCTGGTGCGGCAGGCGCTGCGGGTGCGGCCTGCTGCGTTTCGGCAGCGGCAATACTGTCTATCAGCGATTGGTTGGTAGTATTGCGCCCCTTATAGTAGAAAGAAAGCGAAATGCTGGTGATGATAAACAAAGTAGCTAAAATTGCCGTTGTTCTGGTCAGTAAGTTACCGGTACCGCGGGCAGTTAAAAAATTGCTGGCACCGCTGCCGCCACCAAGACCGTCAAGCGCTCCGCCTTCCGAACGTTGCAACAAAATTACGGCAACTAAGAAAATTGCAATCAGCAGGTGAATTACTAATAAAACTGTTCCCATTATTCTTATTCCTTAATTTCTATATTCATTAACAACCGGAATTTTTGGCAATGGCCATAAAGTCGGCAACCTTTAAGCTGGCGCCGCCAATCAAGGCACCGTCAACATCGGGTAATGACAAAAACTCTTTGGCGTTGCCGGGTTTGACCGAACCGCCGTACAAAATGCGCATTTTGTTGGCATTGCCCTTTCCTAATTTCTTAGCCAAAACTTTGCGTACGGCAGCATGAACTTCTTCAACATCATTGGCGGTCGGGGTTTTACCGGTTCCGATGGCCCAGACCGGCTCATAAGCAATGACGGTATCGGCAGCGGTAGAATCATCCGGTACGGAGCCCATAATTTGTTTGGAGCAAACATCAATGGTCTTACCCGAATCGCGTTCAGCCAAGGTTTCGCCGATGCAAATCACGGTTTTTAAGCCGGCTTGATGAGCGGCAACGGCCTTTTTATTAACCAATTCGCTGCTTTCACCATGGTCGGCTCTTCTTTCAGAATGGCCCAAAATTACATACTGACAGCCAACATCTTTTAACATCTCGGGGCTGATATCTCCGGTATGAGCACCTTTAGTATTGAAATGAGCATCTTGTGCGCCCAAAGCGACTTTAGCACCGCGCAAAGCCTTTTTAACACTGGTCAAAAGTGTAAACGGCGGACAAACCAAAAACTCGCATTCGGGTTTGCCCATTGCTTTTACTTCAGCGGCCACGCCTTTGGCCAACTCTACACCGTCTGCCAACAATCCGTTCATTTTCCAGTTGCCGGCGATTAATTTCTTTCTTGCCATGGTTTTAGTTTCCTTTCATATTTCTCGATGATGTCCTTTTAGCACAGCATTTTTAATTTGACCAGCTAAAAAAACTTTTCAACACGAATATTTATAAGATTGCATAAATTTATAATTTGGAACTATAATCTCCTAGCTTTAATTTATAATATAATACAGGATTGAGTGCAATGATTGGTAAAATTAGAAATATTCAGGATTCCTGGTTTATGAAGGGAATTTTAATCCTGACGGCTCTTAGCTTTATGTCTTTGTTTGGTATTTCGGGATATTTGGGCAGCGCGGCTCAGAATAAACCCGTGATTAAGGTTGATGACATTGTGATTAGCCAAAACCAAATTTCTCAAGAGCTTAATCGCGAAATTCAGATGGCTCACAAACTTTTTGGCGAGAATCTGGAGATTGATGACGCTATGCGCCAAACTTTGCTGCAAAATCTGGTCCAAAAAGAACTCTCGGGCGCTATCTTGAAAAAAACCGCTCAAGACAATAATGTCAAAATCAGCATGGGCCTCATTCAGCAGATTATTCGCACCATGCCGGATTTTCGCGATGCACAAGGCAATTTTAATCTGAATTTGATGAAACAAGCACTCAGTGCCGCCGGTTGGTCGGAAGCTATGTATGTCGACACCCTCAAAAATGATGTGATTGCGCAACATTTGGTTCAAAATCCGGTGCTGATGGTTAATGTTCCGCAATTTATGGCCGAATATATCAACAAAATCGATAATCAGAAAAAAGTCTTTAAATATATCATTATCAATCCTAATGATATGAAAATTGATCGCAAAATTTCCGATGACGAACTGGAGCAATATTATAATGATTTTGCTAACCAATTTGTGGAACCGGAAAAACGTGATGTTTCGTTTATTAGTTTTTCGTTGGAAGAAGCAGCCGCTAAAAGCACTCCTTCCAAAGAGGAAATTAAGCAATATTATGACGAACACGTTAACCAGTTTGTGACGCCTGAGAAACGTAGCGTATTGCAAATGTTATTTGAAACCGAAGATGCCGCTAAAAAGGCTTGGGATAAACTCAAAGCCGGTAATGACTTCTATGCGGTTGCAAAATCTGATGCTAACCAAAGCAAAGAAGATACCGAACTCGGTGATGTTTCTCAAGATATGCTGATTGCTAATATGGGCGAAGAAGTGTTTAAGCTCAAAAAAGGCGAATTTACGGCTCCTCAACAGTCGGAGTTTGGCTGGCATATCATGAAGGTTACTAACATTAAACCCATGAAAAAAACTCCCGAGGCTGTTGCATACAAACAAATTGTTGAAACCTTGCAACAAGAAAAAGCTTATGAGGCAGCCGAAAATATGGCTATGGATATTGAGGATATGGTCGGAAGCGGAAAATCTCTTCCCGAAATTGCCCAGGCTTTAAACCTTAAGGTCTATGAAGTGAAAAAAATAGCTGAAGACGGCTCTGCTCAAAATGCGCCCAAGCAATTTGAGTCCTTGGTCAAAAGTCAGGATTTTGCTGACAACGCCTTCTCTTATAATGTCGGTGAAGTCAGCCAAGTGTTTGAAACCGACAAAGGATTTGCCGCACTTGTGGTCGATAATATACAAGAAGCTCGCCAAATGAGTATGGACGAAGTCAAACCTCAAATTATTGAAATGTGGGAAAATAATGAAAAAGCAGCAATTGCTCAAGAAGTCATTAATGATGTGACCAATGATTTGGAAAACGGCGATAAGATTGATGAAATTGCCTCACGTTTTAATTTGCCACTCAAAACATCAAAGCCCCTCACCCGCTCGGGCAGCTTTGCAGGATTGTCTAAAGCTCAAATGAACGAACTCTTTAAGGAAGGATTAAATTCACCTAAAATTCTTAAACGTGGTGAGGAACAAATTATTGCCGTTAATACCAAGGTGATTAACAGTAATGTCAAGCCTTCACGCGGCGATTTAATTAGTACCGAATATCAGGCCAGTGTTGCTATTTCGCAAGATATGGCTCAGCAACTGATTAATGACTATGGTACGAATTATGATGTCAGAGTGAAATATAAAAATGTCGGATTGGCCGACTAATAAAATAAAAAAAAGCCTCCCAAACGGAGGCTTTTTTTGAAGTTTGATTATTCGTTATAAATCTTGGAAACTGATGTTTGCCAGAGCCCATCCATGTCTTCAGCGTGGCGTTTGGTGAGTTGCATAATGCATTCGGCTTGGTGGTATGCAACCGAGCTCCCGTCGTATTCGGAATAGGTTTGAGCATATAACGAGCAATAACGATTGCGGAAACTAATCCAAGTATCAAGCATATCCTTGAAGTTGCCCTTAAACATCCCGTTTCCGTTATTCCAAGTGCTAAACTTTGGATTAGAAGACATTTTTTGGTAATAGCTATCAATTTTGGCTACATCGCGCTTGGCCTCTTCCAGATAACATTTGACATAGTCGTCATCTTGTTTGTTGGAGGCGTTAACACAATTGTAATATTCCGTACTTTGAGCTTGAGCTTCGGCGGTCCCTAATACGCAAGCACTCATCAAAACAGCACTCAAAAATTTTTTCATGGTTACCTCAATGGTTAGGACTCATTTATAATTTGTTTTTTATCTTAACTCATGATGATTTAATTTTGAATTAATTATTTTAGAATAATCATTATAAAAAATGCTTGCAAAATAAAAAAAACAAGGTAACTTAGTTTTGTTGACAGAATCGGGACATAGCTCAGCCTGGTAGAGCGCTTGCTTTGGGAGCAAGATGTCACAGGTTCAAATCCTGCTGTCCCGACCACTGGTTGAATCCTGCGCCCTTAGCTCAGCTGGATAGAGCAACAGCCTTCTAAGCTGTGGGTCAGACGTTCGAATCGTCTAGGGCGCGCCATTAAAAAAGCCTCCGAATGGAGGCTTTTTTACAGGCAGCGCCTGAGGCCGTAGTCAGATGTTTGAAAATTGTGCCTTGTTCCCGCGATGCTACCTATGACCAGCTTTTATAGTGTACCTTGAAATAAATATAATACGGCAGACTTGTTGCCGAGTGCGCAAGTGACAACGCCGCAATACGAGGCTTACAAGTCAAACGACGCGAGGTTGTTAAGCTGGGAGGTTGCCCGAACCAGCTGTTACATAACGAGCCGCCTAAGCCTCCGAATGGAGGCTTTTTTACAGGCAGCGCATGAGGCCGCACTCAGATGTTTGGATATTGTGCCTTGTCTATGGATCACACTTATTTTAACTGTGCGCGGTACAACGAGGCATAAATGCTGTTTTCTTTATTGATTAGTTCGTCGTGGCTGCCCATCTCAACTATCTCTCCATAGTTTACCACCACGATTTTATCAGCATTCCTTACTGTGGACAGACGGTGGGCAATAATCAATACCGTACGGTCTTTCATCAGATTGTCAATTGCCTGTTGTACAACGGCTTCCGATTTGTTATCAAGTGCAGATGTAGCTTCGTCCAAAATCACTATCGGAGCATTTTTAATAAAAGCTCTGGCAATGGCGATGCGTTGCTTTTGCCCGCCGGACAATAGCACCCCTCTTTCGCCAATCTGCGTATCCAAGCCTTTATCTAAACTCTTTATAAATTCTTCTAGGCAAGCGGCCTTAATGGCCTTGTCAATCTCTGCAGGACTGGCATCTTCTTTACCTAACAAAATATTATCCCGAATCGTGCCGGCAAACAAGAAATTGTCCTGAAAGACTACGGCAATTTTGTCGCGGAGCGAAATTAAATCTATGTCTCTGACGTCACGACCATCAATCAATACGGCTCCGGATTTGACATCATAAAAACGCGGTAACAAATTAACCAAAGTTGTCTTGCCGCCGCCGGAATTGCCTACAAAAGCAATGGTTTCACCTACTTTGATGTTTAAGTTAACATTTTTGAGCACCGGTTTGTTTTTGACATATTCAAAGCAGACGTTCTTATACTCTATGCCGCTATTAATTTTTTCTAATTTTATTGCATTGGGCTTATTGCAAATGCGAGGCTTTTGCTCCAGCAAACTGAATACTCTTTCCATTGCCATCAATGCCATCTGCACGGAGTTATAATTGTTGCCGATGGATTTGATGGGATTGTACAACATTATCAGTGCAGTAATAAATGAGACAAAGTTCCCGGCAGTTATTTCGCCGTGGACTATCAAATAACTTCCCAGCCAGATAATGATGGCAATACCGAGCGATACAATAAAATGCATCAGCGGCGACATTAATCCCGTACGCTGAATTACCTTGATGCCCAGCTTAAACACTGAGCGCAAAGTCTCGCGAAAACGCTGGTCTTGATAATCGTACAAATTGTAGGAAGTAACAATGCGGTTGCCGCTGAAAGTTTCATTGTAGTGAGTCATGACCGCAGCTCCGGAGAAAATGGTCTTGTCCATGACGGATTTTATTCTTCTTCTCACCGTGGTTAGCGGATACAGAGCCCCAAACAAAACTGCTACTGCAACCAATGCCAGCTCCCATGAGTTGTAAAACAAAACGGCAATCAATGAAACTGATGAAAAAACGCGCGTGGTGAACAGTTTGAGGTTGGACAGCAGGCCGTTGCAGGCCATATCGACGTCATTGTTAAACCGAAACTGAATATCACCGGAGGTCGACTTATCAAAAAACGTGGCATCATATGTCATAAGCTTGTCAAACAAATCTATTTTGACATCATTGGCAATTTTACGCCCTACCCAAGTATTTAAATATGTGGCAGTATAGTTTAAGAGACTTTGCAGGCAACTAAATACAATTATCAAAAGCGGAATATAGGCCGTGGAAGAAGTATTTTTTTCAACCATAACCACATCCATATAGGGCTTGAGAGACCACGCAATGACCGCATCCATAGAGCCAATCGGAATGGTTATCAAAACGGCTAACAGCGCCCTCACCCAATATGGTTTTACGTAAGGCATAATTTTGCGATAATTACTTACAATATAGAGCGAGTTAAATTTTTCTTTTAGTTTTTTAAACATTGCAGGCCTTGTGTACGTACTAACGTTTTATGTATAATATACTTTTAATATGATGTCTATATTTTAAGTTAATGCGGGGTAAGAGCAAAGCTGATATTGCACATTAATTTACGATGATATATCATTGATAATGATAGTTTTTATCCATATGCAACTTACTGACAAATGTGGACATAATTTGGGTATAACACAACTGCACAATATTAATTGACTACTTCTCCAGAGATTTTATCCTTTCTGTTATCACAGTGGAAATATCATACACCTTTACAAAGTCATCTTGAATTTGATGAGCATTAAGATGTGTATTTGTACATAGAATCTTTTTTATATAGCCGCAAGATTTCAGTTTTTGAAGGGCGCCGGAAACAAATATCCCATGCACTGTAATGACATATACATCTTTTGCACCGGCATTTTTGTATGCTTCTGCAGCATGAATTAATGATGTACCGGAACGTATCATATCATCAAAAATCACAATATTTTTGTCTTTAACTTCGGCATTAAGAGCCACGACCTCGGTTTTCGAACCGGATATACGTTTTTTCATAATATAGGCTGTTTCCAAATGCAATTCATTGCCCATTTTTTCAATCCACTTGGCGCGCCCCATATCGGTTGAGGCCAAAACGATATCCTTGCCAAATTGTAACAACATATCCTTAATCACGGACCACGAGGTCAAATGAACGGGATGAATGGTATTTTCAAAATAATATTGCGTCCCCAACGAGTGCAAATCCATCATATACACAAAATTTCCGAGCGGTGCCTGCGGAATGGAGCTGATTAAATTGGCAATATTTTTGGCCGTAACCACCTCCCCTTCTTTGACCGCTCTTTCCATGGTGGAATAGCCAAAATAAGGAATAACGATATGCAAAGAAGAACATTGCTCACGAACCAAAGTGGCCGCCACATTATAAAGCTCAAAAATACTTTCATCATCTACCGTTCCGGCAATATAAACCGCCGGTTTATGGCGCAATTGCTCCGGATTAACAATTTTCCAATAATGCTCACCATCGGGAAATGTCTCGGTCTCTATCTCGACATCATCAAAACACGCCCCTTGCTTTAATATATTCCGCTTCAAGTATTCATACTTTTGAGATGAGAGAATGTTTATCATTTAATGTTCCTTGATACTCAATTTTCAGAAAATTCTTTGGTACTCATCCTACTCCAAGACACTCCTCTTTTAATAATTTTTGCAGGATTTCCGGCAAGAACAACATTTTCTTCATTAATTGTTTGTGTTAAAACAGATGAAGCTGCGAGAATAGAATTTTTTGCTAATCCTCCATTTTTATAAATAGAACAATTATAGCCAATCCAACAATGTTCTCCAATAACAAGCTCCTTGGGAGGGAATTTAAGAATTTTTTTACTTTTAATGTCGTACACAGCATGTCCATCAGCAGTCCATATAACAATATTACTTGAGAACATACAATCTTGCTTTATGTGCAAAGATGAATTTTCGTGAACCCAAATGGTCGCGCCACCTGTAAAACTTGTATATTTTTCTATAATAATGTTTTGTTTCTCGCCATTATGTATTGAGAAAAAACATCCTTCTAAATAGATATAATTTTCAAAGACAACATGTGCTCCTATAGATTTTGTAATGTAAATATTGCAATTTACAAACTTACCTATTGGTAACATTATTTCTATTTCATTATCATTGCCTTCAATATATATGTTTAACCCTTGTAATTGATGGTGTATCTCTGTTTTTTCATGTGTTTCAGCATCTACTAAATATACATGATTATTGCTTCCATTAAAACTAAAAGTTTTTTCCGTCAAAAAAGTATCAGGTTTCATTGATTATGCCTTCATCATAATATTGTTAACACGATTTTTAACTCATTTGTCACAGAATATGTTTTATTTAGGCTGAATGTATTTTATATTTTTAAATATTACCCACAACTTGCCAAAATCAACTTCCCAATCAAACTCTCCTTGCTTCCATTTATAATCATAATAATAATAAAACACATGGTTATTTAACCTATGACAAATAGGCACATCTTGTTCGGTTTGATAATGAATATAATATATATCAATCTGTTTATTAGCTCCAAATTTATTTAATATTTTTAACCAACAGTTAACAGTATCAATTTCAGAAGCAGGCTTATCCTGGCCATTTGGGCGCTCTAAATATATAATAGCTATTCTAGAGCTATTGTTAAGATTGGTAAGCAATCGAGAAATTCTTCTATCATATTTTTCTTTAACAGGCAGATATGAATCCTCTATATTTGATGAATTTTCAATAAAATCATGATTATAAACAAGCTGTGTTCTTCTATTTTTCCATACAGCGTGTTTAGTATTAGACGTCATAAATTCTAATTCAAAATCTTCCTTATTGAACCAATCTTTGAAATCATTAATCAAATAATCACATCGACTAACAAAATCTGAGCCCCAAAGCCAGTCAAAAGGATATGATTTATCTTGAAGGTTACATCTTCGCATCATATCTGTACACGTACAGGCGGAGCCTATTGAAAATAAGAAATCATATTCTCTATCTTTAGGAACAACTGTCTCATTTTGGGATAACATATTGATAACTTTTTGCAATTGGGTGTTTAACATACTATATTTTTCATCTATAAATGGATTGAGGCTATCAATTTTTTGATTTATTATATGACATTCCAAAAAAGAATTTTTCATTTGCTCTAATGAAGATGATGAACAGTAGTTCTTGAGTATGTCAGCAATTACACTCTCATTTCCTAAAAAATTTTGTATTTTATCTTCCACCATAGAAAAAACAGTATTCATATAAACACAATGCACATTTTCAGACAATTTTTTAATAGTGTACTGATAAGGATTATAATGTAAGTTATTCATAATGTAGAGAAAATCAATTGTCTTATCTTTAAACTTTTTAGCTAACTTTTCTTGTTGTTGTATTAGATATTCTTCTGAAAAACCTTCATCTCGAGATAGATAAACAAATAGAACATTATCACTAAAATTCACAGCACTATAAAACCGATCTATACGTCTTTTGTACTTATCTTTAATATTATTAAATACATTTTCAAAGCTTTGCGTTAAAGGGAAATCATGCTGATATTGTAGTCCTGTTTTTTGATTAACCATCCATCTACAATTTTTGTCCCACCACCGTTGTTCATCATTCAAATCAGTGCCATATTCAACAAAGTCTTCTTGATTAAAAAAATCATTAAAATCGTTGCAAATTAAATCAATCTTTCCAGACAGGCCTCCTTTACCGGCACATTCTAGAATCCCTGCTGACCAGTCAAACGGAAAGCTTTTATTTTGCAAGAAATGCTTACGCAGTATCATTGAGCAAGAACAAAATTGTCCTAGTGGTATTACTACATCATAGTATTTAATCATTATATTTTCCTTCTTATATATCTTCTATATTCTCAAGGTTAACCCAAATTTCCCTTGTGAGTTATTTTTAAAAATTTTACACAATTAAAGATGTACCAATATTGTGAATTTTGAGAAATTTTTCTTTTTAAAAATGGGACACATCCAAACAAATAAATATAAGTTTTATTCTCCACATATTTTATTCTGAACAATAACAAATATTTAAATAGATAAATTTTTTTATTTGTGCTTTTAGGAGCTTTATTAGTGATTTGCTTAGAAACGGGTGACATGTGACAATAATAATGCCATACTTCATAAAAATGCTTCACATTTCTATTTAGCCAAGGTTTGTTTCCTCCTGCATAATGGTATATAACTGGAGATTTAAACGCTTTTTTAATCTGCTTTTTTGAATAAATTGGAGAAATGTAGGAATCAGTATATGAAATGTCACAAAATACATTGTAAGAAGGATCTAAATATATTATGTCATTATGATATTTTTGTCCTAATATTGCATTTAATGTATCTTGATCAGCGTAAGGAGGATTAGGATAACGTTGCAGAAAATCCAAGCATTGCTCAAAGATCATCAATTCCTTAGCCTTTTTAACATTAATTAACAAAAAGCCAGCATTAAAATATGGAGCTTTATAGGGATTTTCATTGAACAAAAAAAAGTCAGATATATTTGATAGATGCTTTAATAAAGTTTCTTTATGAGCCATTGCAAATATTTCTACAACAACGGCAGCAAGCTTATTAGGGCTTAAATTTTTATATATAGGAGATAAATCTTTTCCTACAATCATATCTCCATCTATATAAAAACATTTATCAACATCTTCTGGTAAAATTTTGAACAAAAGCAGTCTATAATAAGTAGCTAAAGAGATATATTGCAGAGTAAAGGTGGATGTATCAACACTTTTAAAATATTCTAAATATTGATCCATAGGCATATTTACAATCTCACATGTTCTATGTTTTTTTATTTCAGAAACAATATCCAGCTCTGTTTGAGTATATCCTGTTGTAAACAAAAAGAATCTTGGAACATATGATTTGTGTGTGTGTTTTAAGATTGAAGTCATTAAAACAGTTATTGGTATCACATAATTTTTATCGCTAGTAATAACAAAATTCATATATTTTTTAACCATTTTTTTCCCTTTCAGTAATGTTAATTAATGGAATTCCACAAAGTTGATAAGAAATTTTTGATTCTTTTTTCTTTATTTTCCAAACAGGAAGTCCAAAAATTTTATATATTCGCTTCCTTGAAAGGGTTAAAATATTTAAAATAGGGATAAATCCAAATAATTTAATATTTAAAATAGAAGCTTTCTCTTTAACTTTTTGTTGTTCATTTGTAAACCACGGTTTGCAAATAGGTACATACACACTATGATTAGAATCATATCCATGTTTTATTTGAGATATGAAAGGCTTTTCTTCGTCTGTTGGTATTAAAATAAATTTATTAATCCATGCTGTAATTTCTTTTGCTGTAAAATCTATCGAAATTTTTCCAAAAAACTTTGTGATAACATGTGCAAATAAAACTGCACCTTCTGAAACTTTTGGATATACTTTAATCCGTATTGCTTCTTCTTTAGAAATTTTTTTATAAATGGGTTTCCCTGATTTTATATCTTCAATCGGGGGTTCTGGCGCAGTAATAAGGAACTCCATAAAATCCCAGTCTGCAAATTCCCAATTATGACTTATCTGATATGTATTTGTTTCAAATTTACTATTATCAACATGTGGTGAATCTAACAAAAACCAATAAAATCCAATGATTTTTTTCTTTAAAGGTTCTAACAAACCCGTCAAAAGACGCTGAGAAGACAAATGAATGCTACATGTATCAACAATAGCAATTTTTGTATCTTTAATATATGGTTTCAAATAAGATAAATATGTTTCTTTTTTTTGTGTCGCTAATCGTTTGTAAATATTAAAGTATTTTTGTATAAATGATATTCCTTCTTGACATGTTGATATGGTTTTAGGGGTATGCTTTTTTAAGATTTTATCTTGCGCGCAATATGTATAAATAATCTTTTTTACAGCTGATATCCCTTCTTTTTCATCTGTTTTAACCTTTCCCTGATAATTTAAATTGAATAAAATATCAAAAATTCTAGATGCATAAACATAATATGTTTCAAATTTTTTTTCATCATCAAGATAATTAAATATTTTTTGTAATGTATATCCATCTCGCGCAACAAATAATACATTTTTAATTTTCTTTTGAAGTAATTCACATTTTAACCATTTCATGTATCCATATATTACAGGTCCAGCATATTTAAAACCAAATTTTTTCCAATAATTTTGTTCTTCAATTGCATAAATATAAGACAATATTCCTATCATAATTGAGCTATTTAATGATTTATTTTCTTCTATAAATGACTTAACTCTAATGTCATCTTGCATAAATTCATCTAGAGGTTTAGGTATATGTATGGCAGAAATTCCTAGTGACATCGGTATATTAAAATCACTATGCAAATTATCCCCAATGTGTAAAATATCTTTTGGTTCAATTTGTAAATCTGTTAAAACTAAACGAAATAAATTGCCAGAACATTTCATTTTATTATATGTTGATGATACATACAGTTTTTCAATATTTTTATAGCCTTTATCTTGTAATATCTTTAATAAAACATCTTCTGATAGATACATATCTGAAATAATGTATATCTTTTTTTTATGTTTAACAGCATAATCATATAGCTTTTTCACCTTTGGATTTGCTTGAAGTACTGTGCTTTCATATGAAATTTCAAGATCTTTAAACCTCTTAAATTTTTCTTCTATTACTTGATAGATATCGTTAATTGATATGTCTTCAAAATCTGGATATAATTTGCGTGCATTTTGTTCTGCTAAGATGCGTGCTTGTGCAAAACCAGGAGCATTTTCGAGTTTTTCCATATGTTCAAACAAATCAACCGGTCTTACATATGGTCTAACCAGCAATGTGTCAAAAATGTCAAATGAAACAACTTTGGCCTTATTAATTTGTTTTTTGATTTTTTCTAAAAGTAATTTATCTTTTGCCATGTTTATCCTCCGATTGCTTTTTCCCAACGATTATTTTGTATGAACAGGTGGAACTTATGTTTAGGAAAGCTCCAAAAAATTGTTTAGCTAGATAAGGAAAGAAATATATATCTATGCGCTTCATTCCCTTGCTTCTGATGCTGATGGGCTTTAGTAAACATGCAAATAAACTCTGCCATGATGTTTGCCATATTAATTTCTTTATCCTCTTTAACGTTTTTTTAGGGTGTAACAAATATTCCCTAAGCGGTATGCTTTCTGAAAACAGCGGAACATAATCTGTGTGGTTGCTATCTTTACCAAACTTGATTTTTGACATCTCGCTTATGTCTCGCTTGGTTGGATTCTCAATAAAGCTGTTAATATATGTAACCAGCCCTTCTCCATCTAAAAAAATGTTGTGCTCACCAAACAGTGCCTGAATATCTTGTACAAATTTTATGGCTCCTGCAGAAATGACCGGATAAATTTGGGCGCGATATTTTTCTGCCGCGTTAGGATTGCTCTCATATATCGGATTGCCATTTCTATCCATATTCTTTATGGGATACTCAGGACTAGTCAGCAAAAATTCGATAAAATTCCAATTCTTTGTATAAACAGATACATCTTCTTGTAATGAGGATTGATTTATAAAACAACTCCTTGAATATATCCCCTTATATGCTTGTAAGATGACTGACCAATATATGCCATGTATCTCTTTATCTAAGGCTGACTGCAAAAGTTTTTGTGCCGAAAACTCACCGGTAATGGTATCAACCATGCCAATTTTTGCATTTTGGGGTAATTTGCTTGAGATGTAGCTCCTATAGTTCTTAAGATTTTTTTTGGCTATAGGCAAAAATAAATCAATATGATTTTGAATAAAATTATGCTGCTCTTTGGCTTTTATTAGTTTTTTAGTTGAAGAAAGCCGCTTTATTTCTGAATTTTCCTGGGAAAAATAATCTAATATTGCACTGGTTTGTTCTATATTACGGCGCGCATAGTCAAGACGGCAGATTAAATTTAAAAACCTTGGGGCGTATATATATTCGGTCTTAACACTGGGGCAAAGAAGTGTGAAAACTTTTTGCAATGTATATCCATCTCGCGCAACAAAACCTATAAAATCAAGTTTTTGTTCTGTTGTCACTTCTTCAATAAAGCGGCAATAGCCATATGCAAGCGGACCTGCGTATAAGTAGCCAAGCTCGCTCCAGTAGTCAAAACTGTTTTCACCTTTTATGATCTGTTCATGCCAACGATAAGCCAAAACAGATAATAAAATTGATAGACCTAAGTTCTGTTCGGCTTCTCTATGTAGCTCATATAAATATTTATGCGCATCTAAAAACTGTTCTAAAACCTGCTTATATAATACGCATTCAATTCCTAATTTGTGTGGAGCTTTATAATCAGAATGCTTATTGTCTCCGATATGCAACACTTTTTTGGGGGTATCTAAAGAGAAATCTTGCAACACTCTTTTAAATAGATTTCCGGTACCCTTGGTGAGCCCAATATCTCCGGAAACATAAAGCCTTTCCCATCCATCATAGCTATTTTTCCGAAGAACCTTGGCTATAAAATCTGTCGGAAGGTACATATCAGATATGATGACTATGGTTTTATTTTGGGACAAGGCATAGTCATAAACTTGCTTAAGTTCAAAATTTGGACGCAGAACTCTTTCTTCCCAGTTTATTTCAATGTCTTGTAAAGGCTTAAATGTTTCATCAATATTTTGATATATTTGATCAAAACGAATATCTTCTTTGGAAGGATGCTCTGCTCTGGTTTCTTTTTCGGCGGCTTGACGGCATATGGAAAAGAATGGCATCCCTTGCAATTGTCCAATATGCGTAAATAAATCCACAGGCTTAACATATGGGCGCAATAACAGTGTATCAAATATATCAAAGGATATAATCTCAGCTTTATCAATTCTATTTTTAATATTATCCAGCAACATAATAATTATATCCTTGTTTTGCCGTATAATGTGGGCATGCAAAAATCTGTATGGTGCAATGTAGACGATGTGTTACATGCACTTAGAAACAAAAGGCCTGAGTGCCTTTGTGATGAAAATTGATTATATGAAAATGTATCTAAGCATGAACGAAACTCATAACCGGAAAGATTTTGTTTCCAGCTATGCAGACAACGACGGATAGTTTCGTTCTTCGGACCGTTTCCAAACCAGCAATAATGAATCAGTTTACGAATCATTACGCCCTCCTCGGAAACGAGCGGGGCTGATGCGCATTATACACCTTGCGGCAAAGCTTTATGAAGAACTTTGCAATTTGTTAAATGGTTAATAAAAAACCAACTATCCTTATCGGTTTTGAGCCTAAATTATTTAGATTAGGATTACAAGAACTTTTTTGTATTTTTACCCTCCGAGTGTTATTTTTTTTGAATCTAAAGATGTGTTGACAAATTTTATGTAATTTTTTGATGCACCCTTAATTTTTTCTATTATTAGTTGCATATATACGAACCGTAAAGTTTTACTTTATCATAAAATAAATGGTGCCGAATCGATAAACCAAAATCCGACACCAATCTGAGGGCAAACTTGCTTATTCTCTTAACTGATTTTCATTATCGGCAGCAGGTTCAAAAACTTAACAAGCTTGTATTTATTTTTATTTTGAACACGGAACATCGGAAGTCCTAACACCGATATAACATCTCGCTTGCCCCGTTTTATCTTAATTAAGGGCAAAAACCCCAGCAACTTGTACGCACTTTGAGTGGAGTTATGTTTAATTTTAAGTATCGGGAAAAGCCCAAATAATTTGTAGCTGATTTTGCTTGCCGTTGGACCGTTTTGCCTTGGGTTATTAAGTTGGTGCGTGACCACATCATAGTATGGAGATGCGCGCAGATATTGCCAATAGACATCGGCAAAATCACAGTGAAGGTTTTTGGTTGTCCACGGCTTTACTATCATCGCAACCAAAGAGGGTGCACACATAAAATGAAAATAATTTTGCTTGACTTGTTCTACCAAATAATCACTTTCTTTTAAGGTATTGGAAACATTATAATAGTTCCATGCTGCCGGAAGTATATATAACTCTTGTTCCGAAAAGAGACTATTTAGAATATCTTGATCATGACTATAATAGTCTCTTTCTAAAAGTTTTGCTAGCTTGCAGCGTTTTTCTTCTAAGTCCATTTTGGTCAGATTTAGCAATATTACTCCCGCATTGAAATAATATTGGCAGCGATGTGGTGGTAAATTTAAGTATGCGGAAAAATATTCATAATAACTACCTGAGAAATTGCACCAAGCAATTTGCTTCTTGTTGGCGCTTTTTTGCCATACACTGGAATCTATGGCTCCGGCAATGGATTTATTTCCAATATCCATATGATATAGCTTAGAAATGTCATCTAAGAGGAGGCTGTCGGCATCTATATACAACACGCGGTCAAATTTGCGAAACAACCAGAATATGCCAAGCCGATAATAAGTTGCTCGGGTCAGATGGCGAGTTTCTGAAGCGCAAATAAACTGCTCGCGCATATCAATAAAGCTGATTTTAACTTTATTGTTTGCTAGGTGATAGAAATTATCCTTATGAACAATACCTCCATCAAGTATGTATATATAGGCAGTAACATCCGGCGATATTTTGCTCAAAGCAGATTTAATTGCCACATATAAGTGCGGTTCATAATTGACATCGCTAGCAAGGCAAAGCACAATCTTATTCTCTTTTTCTTTATATGGCGGCTCAATAATCGGCAAGTCAGAGAGCTTGTTTATCATATCGCTTTTCGTATATTTAAAAGGTATACGCTCCACTTTGTCTAACGGATTACGCTGACATAAAATCTTCAATGCTTGAATGAATTTGTTGCTATAATCTCTTGATTTTTTGGTGGAAAAATATTTATATATATCTTCGTTGCTCTTCCAAATGGCGCGGCTTAAAAAATTGCTGTCAGTCGGTGATAATTCGGGAAAATGTCTAGAAATTATATCAGATCTTTCCGATAAATGAAGCTGTTGGATTTCTTTGTCCTTACTGCCGCTTAAGCCTCCCAAACGAAAAGCAGCTACAGCGCGATACAGATTCTTTATATTACAAGATTTATCTTCATAAACGCGCAAGAAAAAATCCCAATCTGCGGCAATTTTATAATGAGTGTTATATTCTCCTAACCTCCGGTGCAAATCTTTTTTATATATAATTCCTTGATGGCTGACCATAAAACTAAAATACATTTTATCGTCGAGTTCATAAGGAATGCGACACGAAACTCTTTTGTCTTTGGCGTCATATTCGTTGACACCACAGATATAGGCATCGACTTTACCGAAATCTGCTTGTTCCAAAATGGCATTGACTGAGCCATTCAATATATAATCGTCTGAATTGATAAGCCAAATATATTCGCCTTGCGCCAAGTGTATCCCCTTGTTCATAGCCTCATATATGCCGCTATCTGGCTCAGAAATATATTTGAACCAACCTTTTTTTGCGTATTCGTCCAAAATTCTTACACTACCATCTGTTGAACCGCCATCGATAACTAAGTGTTCTATTTGTCCCTGATTTTCTTGATGAATGCTTTCTACACACTGACGAAAAGTCTTCTCTCGGCCGTTGGAGATAAGATTGTGAGTTGCGGTGATAATGGTGATTAGTGAGGTCATATGATTATTCCCGGTAGAACTGTGGAGTTTTAGACAATTATGAAGATATGCTACTAAGATTATTTTCAACTTTCAAGATTAATTGTAAGTCATATACAATTTTATTCTTTGCTATTTAATATATTCACGATACGCCTTATTTCAAAGCTGCGCAGGGATTTTCTTTCCTGACATTCGGCGATTAAGATATCTCCACGTATTTCCTGCGGAATTACCTCGCGTTTGTAATTTTTACCATCGGTTTTGCAATAAATCAACCACAATGTATGCTTATTAAGAACTGCTTGATGCAAAACTTGCATTTTGCACACCGGCGGCATGGCGGTATCTTCGCAATAATTACACAAAAAGTCATTAATTCGCTCATCAACCATGACACTTCTGAGCGAAACGGCTCTGGTTAAACTCAATCCTTCAAACGAGGTACAGCGGCTCAAGGCGACATACAATTGTCCGGCGGCAAAGGTGCCTCGACCGATATCTATCTCGACCTTATCAAAAGTTTTGCCTTGGCTTTTGTGAATAGTCACTGCCCAAGACATCCGAAACGGGAACTGCACAAAGCTCCCTACTACCTCCGAGATTATTTCTTTACCCTCAAGCTTATATTTGCAAACTTCCCACTCAAACGGGAAAACCGCGACCAGCCTTTGTCCGGCTTGCAGTCTTACATTGACCTGACTTAAGCGGTTATCACGAAACTTTATGCCTTCAATATGTCCGACACTGCCGTTGACCCAGCGGTTTTTGCTATCATTATTCAAAAACATTATCTGAGCACCAATCTTAAATTCCAAATGCTCGGCGGCCGGATAATATTCTTTGCTGAAATCGCCTTCTATTTCGGCATCGGAAATATAACTTGCCCCTTCCAGTGCCTCTAATCTTTCCTGATTTATTTTATCGGCGGTTTGGTTAGTGGTGGTCAGTGTTATCTTAAAATCCTCAGCTCCTTTGGCACTGACATCAACTCCGACCCGCGAGTTGAGTTCGCGGATATCCGCCAAAGTGGCCTGATTGTTCCGGATATTATTTAACAACCGAATAAACTCCCCGTCTTTCTGGCGATATATCTTCTTGAGCTCAATTACTTGCAGGGGGATTTGGCGTATGACATCGGCACTAAAAAAATACGGTGTAACATAGTGCTCGGCAAATATCTCTTTTTCCTGATTGCTGACCACCGGCGGAAGTTGGTATAAATCTCCCACCAACACAATCTGGACACCACCAAAAATTTTGCCCTCGTTAGGGCCATAGCGGCGCAAAAAAGCATCAATACAATCCAGCAAATCGGCTCTCAGCATAGATGCTTCATCGATTATCAAAGTTTCTAAATGCTTATATATCCTTACAGCGCGAGGTTTGAACTCGCCGCTGGTGATTTGCGTGGCACTAATATTTATCGGGAAGCCGAAAAAGCGGTGAATGGTTTGCCCCTTGATATTTAAGGCGGCCACTCCGGTGGGGGCCAAAAGCACTATTCTTTTAGAGCTATGCTCATAGGCATAATTTAACAGGGTAGATTTTCCGGTGCCGGCCTTACCGGTTATAAACAAATGCTGCGTGGTATTTTCCAGCAAATCTAAGGCTTTTTGAAACTCCTGATTGATTTCTACCTGCAGGGGCATGGGCTTAATCGTCTTTCAGCGGACGGTCCGGCAGTCCTATTCTGCCCACAAACGGCAACTTAACGGCCGGACGTAAAACATCTACCCCAAAGTCCAAGCCCAAAATGCTAATCTCTATCCCCTCGCCTTTGCCAATAGTAAAACCAAGTAAGCCATATAGCGAAAACTGCCGACCACTGCCGCTCTCGCTAACCGACCAAAACTTGCCGCCATATAACCAATCTCGGCCAATGGCATGAGGTGGAAGCTCAACGCTTAACTCGGGGACATTTCTGATAATGTGGGAAACAAAAGTATTGCTGTTGGGTCCGGGCCAGAGCACATAGGTATCATCATAAGCGTAGTTTTTGACCAACTGCTCAATCTTAGCAATGGCGGTTTTAGCCTTTTCTCCACGCAATTCCTCAATTAATTCCGGAGTTGAGCCATACCATTTGCGGTCGGGGATATCTTGCTCAACCGCCACACTATGTCCAGTGCGAGGAAGGCGATAGCCCAAAACCTGATAAGTGGTATATTGCTTGGCGTTTTCGGGTTTTACTGCTATCCAGCTATGGACGCTAAACCAACCGCGCCAGCTATAGGTGCGCGCTGCATAGACTTGGACAACGGCTCTTTTCTCAGCATCGGGCGATGGGGCAATTCCTGCCGAGCTGCGATCAGCCTGCCACCACGGTACCGGGCGATAAAACAAAGTCAAACCCAAGAAAACACCGGTCATTAACAATCCGAATATCATGGCCTTATTGATTTTTATGTCTTTTATTTTTATCATCTCTTTATTTTGGGTATCAAACCTTCTTTAGCAAAACTATACACATTATCCTTACTGACTATCAAGTGGTCAAGGACGTCAACATCAACCAGTTGACCCGCCTCATAAATCATTTTGGTTAGGGCAATATCCTGACCTGAGGGTTTGACCACGCCTGAGGGATGATTGTGAGCCAGCACAATTGCGCCGGCACCGCGGTCGATGGCTGCTTTTATCACCTCACGCGGATGAATCGAAACTTGGTTGAGACTACCGCGCTGTTCAATATCTTCTCCGATTAATCTTAATTTGGAGTTAAGATAAACCACCATGAACTGCTCAACCGTACTATAGCCGATTTTGGAACGGCAATAGTCCAGCACCAGATCCCAATTGTTGAGCACCGGAACATCGGCCGCATTAAGATTTTGCCACTGCAAACGCAAGGCCGCTTCTTTTACGGCTTTCAAAAGTGCCAGACTACTCTCTTTTAGCCCCGGAAAAGAAAGCAACTCATTGTTGTCGGCATTAATCACTCCGGCAAAAGAACCAAACCTCTTAACCAGCTGCTTTGCTAAAGGTTTGACATCGCGTCTTGGTATAGACATGGTGAGCAAAAACTCTAAAAACTCATAATCTGCCATATCTTTGCCCTCGCTTATCAAAAAGCGAGTTCTTAGCCTTTGGCGATGTCCGAGATAGTCCGGTTGGTCTTCTTTATTATTGCTTTGAGTAGTCCCGCTCATTGCTAATCAACCTTATAAGGCGGTTTATCCAAGCCTTTGAGCGAATAAGTAAACACTTCGCAGCCGTCTTTGGTCACACCCAACGAGTGTTCAAACTGGGCCGAAAGCGACTTATCTCTGGTGGTGGCAGTCCAACCGTCAGCCAAAATAATCGCATCTTTTTTGCCAATATTAATCATCGGCTCAATGGTGAAGAACATACCCTCCTCTATCAGCGGACCGGTACCTTTGCGACCGCAGTGCATGACATTGGGCTCATCGTGGAAAACTCGACCCAAGCCATGACCGCAGAACATATCAACTACCGAATAGCCATATTTATGAGCATATTCCTCAATGACAGCTCCAATATCTCCCATGCGGGCTCCGGGTTTGACCACATCTATACCCCGCATTAAGCACTCGTAAGTAACATCGCAAAGTCGGGTGGCTTTGAGTTTGGGCTTGCCGGCATAATACATTCGGCTCGTATCGCCAAACCAACCATCCAGCGTCACCGTAACATCAATATTTAAGATATCGCCATCAGCCAATTTGCGCTCATAGCTTGGTATGCCATGACATATCACATGGTTGATGGAGATACATAGGGTTTTGGTATAGCCCCGATAGCCAAGGCATGATGGAATCGCGCCATGGGACAATATAAACTCTCTGGCCATATCATCCAACTCACCGGTGGAAACGCCCACTTTGACATAGGGGGTCAGATAATCCAAGCACTCGGCCGCGAGTTTGCCGGCTTTGCGCATTCCTTCAAAATCTTCCGGCTCATAAATGGTGATGCCGTCTTTTCTCTTGTGTGACAATTTTTCCTCTTTCAATTAAAACTAATTTTTTACTTTTGGATATTTTTACATCATTAAAATAATATTGCAATACTCCTAACACTTATTATTTATATATAATAACCTTGAAAGGAATATATAATAACCTTGAAAGGAGGAAATCATGATGAGAAAATTTGCTTATGCGCTATTGAGCGTGTTGATTGTGGGTTTGACCTTGTTGGGGTGCAAAATCTTTACCGAAGCCGGCATGGACACTTGGTATCCGATGGCACAAAAACCAATGTTTACCCCGCCCGATTATGTCTTCCCGATTGCCTGGAGCATTATTTATGCCATGCTCATCTTGACGGCTTATCGAATTTTTTATTATCGTTTGGGTTCGCCCATAATCGTTTTGTTTATCATTCAGCAAACCTTACAAGTGTTGTGGTGTATGGTCTTTTTTGGAATGCAAAATTATCTGATGGGACTTATGGTGCTCTTAATGCTTGATTTAACGGTGCTTATTCTCATTTTCCGTTTGCAAAATCCCGACATTATCTCGGCACGGCTGATGTATCCGTATTTTATTTGGCTGTTGTTTGCAACTTATTTAAACCTCGGATTCATCTTCTAGGTCTAAACTTTGAAAAAAACAGTAATTTTGATAAAAAAATTATAGACAACCGCGGAGCTTTGTTCTATTTTACCAAGGTTAATAATTTTTTTATTTTTGGGAAGTAAAAATGACTGTTACATTAAAAGAAATCAGAAGTACTTATTTGAACTTTTTTGCCAAGAACGGGCATAAAATCGTGCCTTCCAGTTCTTTGGTTCCGGATAACGACCCGACGTTGATGTTTACGAACTCGGGTATGGTGCAATTTAAGAATATTTTGGCCGGTAACGAAACCCGTGATTATACTCGAGCGACAACTTCCCAAAAATCTGTTCGAGCCGGCGGTAAACACAATGACCTGGATAGTGTCGGTTATGACGTGCGCCACCACACCTTCTTTGAAATGCTCGGGAACTTCTCTTTTGGAGATTATTTCAAAGATGATGCCATTGCTTGGGCTTGGGAGCTTTTGACCAAAGAATTTGATATTCCTAAAGAACGCTTGGCCGTGACTATTTATCATAATGATGATGAGGCCTATAACATTTGGAAAAAAGTTTCCGGTCTGCCCGATGATCGGATTATTCGCATTGCCACCAAAGATAACTTTTGGCAAATGGGTGATACCGGTCCTTGCGGCCCCTGCTCCGAAATTTTTTACGACCACGGGCCGGAAGTTTGGGGCGGGCTGCCCGGAACTCCCGAAGAAGACGGCGACCGCTGGATTGAGATTTGGAACCTCGTGTTTGACCAATTTGAGGATTTGCCCGACGGAACTCGAATTCCGCTCAAACGCCCCTCAATTGATACCGGCATGGGTTTGGAACGTATGACCGCTATTTTGCAAGGTGTGCACTCCAATTTTGAAATTGATATTTTCCAAAACCTTATCAAAGCTATTGCCGATATTGCCAACTCTGACCCCAACGGGCCGCTGAAAGCTTCTCATAACGTGATTGCCGATCACTTGCGTTCCAGCTGTTTCTTGATTGCAGACGGCGTTTTACCCTCAAACGAAGGGCGCGGATACGTCTTGCGCCGTATTATGCGCAGAGCCATGCGTCATGTACATATGCTCGGAGTGAACGAGCCGATGATGTACAAGCTGGTACCGGCTCTGCAAGAGCAAATGGGCGAAGCTTATCCGGAACTCTATCGTGCCGAAGGTTTAATCACTGAAACCCTCAAAATGGAAGAAACTCGCTTTGGCAAGACACTTTCCAAAGGTTTGAGTATGCTCGATGCCGAAACCGAAAATCTTAAGCCAGGAGATAAATTCTCGGGTGAAACCGCATTCAAACTCTATGATACTTACGGTTTCCCGCTTGATTTGACCCAAGATGCACTCAAAAACAAAAATATTGAGGTCGATGTGGCCGGTTTTGATGCCGCCATGGAGCGTCAAAGAGCCGAAGCACGCAAAAACTGGGCCGGTTCGGGAGATGCCGGAACCGAAAAAATTTGGTTTGAGCTCAAAGACAAACTCGGGGCAACCGAATTTTTGGGTTACAATACACTTAAAAGCGACGGTATGATTATGGCCTTAGTACAAGACGGCAAAGAAACATCTTCCGTTACCAAAGGTGATTTCCAGCTCATTGCCAACCAGACACCTTTTTATGGTGAATCCGGCGGACAACTTGGCGACACCGGTATTATTTCTAATGCATCATTTAAGGCCAAAGTTACCGATGTGAAGAAAAAGCTTGATGGTATGTTTGTGCACTACTGCACACTCATCAGCGGTGAAGCCAAACCCAATGAAACCGCCAGCTTTGAGGTAGACAAAGCATATCGCGCGGCCACTGCGGCTAACCACTCGGTTACCCACATTTTGCACCATGTTTTGCAAGAAAAATACGGCAAACAAGTTACACAGAAAGGCTCAATGGTGGCTCATGACAAAATGCGCTTTGATATTGCTTACAACAAACCTATCAGCGAGGAAGAGCTCCGCGAGATTGAAAATAAAGTAAATGCACTTATCCGTGCCAATGCTCCGGTTAATACCGTGTTGATGAGCAAAGACGAAGCTGTGGAACTCGGAGCAATGGCGCTGTTTGGTGAAAAATACGGCGATGAAGTGCGCGTGGTGATGATGGGTGAAAAAGATACCCCCTTCTCGATTGAGCTTTGCGGCGGTACTCATGTTCATCGTACCGGAGACATCGGGTACTTCAACATTGTATCCGAATCGGCTATTGCGGCCGGTGTGCGTCGTTTGGAATGTGTGACCGGTCCGGGGGCTGAGGCCTATGTGCAGGAAGTTGAAGACAAACTGCACCATGTGGCTCAAGCCTTGAAATCGAACCTAAACGATATTGAGACCAGAATCCATGCCTTGCTCGAGGAAAAGAAAAAGCTTGAGGCTGACATCTTCAACCTCAAAAAGTCTTTTGTCAGCAACAAGGCTGCTGATAATCAAGATAAAATTGAGACCGTCAACGGGGTTAAGTTCATTGGGCGTGAAATCCCCAATATTCACCCCAAAGAGCTCAAGGCCTTTATTGATGAAATTAACCAGAAAATCGGCTCAGGTGTGGTGGTATTGGCCACCAATAAAGATGACAAAGCCTCCATTGTGGTCGGAGTAACCAAAGATTTGGTGAACAAATATTCCGCAATTGATTTGGTGAAAATCGGCTCGACGGCTGTGGGCGGAAACGGCGGCGGCGGTCGTCCGGATATGGCGCAAGCCGGTGGCCCTGACGGCAGTAAAATCGGCGATGCAATTGCGGCCATCCGTAAGGCTTTGTAATCTCTTAGCTAATCAAAAGTCCTCGAAGTTGTTCGGGGACTTTTTTTGTTTTTGCCAAATTTTCCCAAAAAAATTCTTGAACTTAGTTTTCTTTTGTGCTTTTCTTAAATACAAATCATGTATAATTTTAATTTTTTCAATTATGGTACCATTAATTATTAAAAAGCATTTGTTATCTTCAGAAGTAGTGAAAAATCTTAAATCATTGACCAAAAATTTGCATTTAGCCTATGACGTAACGGAGATTTTGCCGCTTGCGATTAGTCTTAAAAAAGATTATCCGCACTTTAAGAAAGGTTCAACCTATTATGTGTGGCATATTATCGGAACTATCCTGAAGGGAAAAGAAGCCGGATATGAGAAACATCTGATTTATAAGATGTATGAGGGAGATAATATTGAGTTTGATACAATTAAACTAGAGGACGTTGAAAAATGTGAAGTACTGAAAGAGAATTTTCAGTACAAAACCATAACTTATCAACGCAAAATTTCGCCCAAGTGGCATTATCCGTATTTTGTGCCGATTGAGGCGTATTGATAATCTATAATCAGTAAAAACAACTTTAGCTCCCGCATTTTAGCGGGAGTTTTTTTGTGCTACTCGTAAAATAATTTTGTGCTATTTATGAAACAAAAAAAGTAACCCACCGGCTTAGCCGGTGGTTCTTCATAAGCGGGTGTAACCCTAATGGTGCCAGCAAACGCCTT
>CALXUQ010000012.1 GCA_944391725.1 uncultured Alphaproteobacteria bacterium
CATGATATATACATAGCGCTCAAGGTGTACATCTTGCTGCAATGAATTCATATATAATGATAAGGGCGAGCCGATATATCGGATTAGTGCCAAAAATGATAAAGAAAAAAAAGTCACCATTGAGCAAGATGTTGACAACCAAGGCACCACCGATTTACAAACCGTCGTCGCCAAACTGGCCTTGCAGTATAATCAGGTCAAATTTTGTGCCGCCCGCATGGAAGTTTTTGACGGCAAACGCCGTTATGACGTCATCTTCAAAGATGAAGGACAAGATACCCTGCCCGCCACCGAAAAAAGCCCTTTTTCCGGTGCTGCTTCCAAATGCTCCATGTATATTGATAAGTTAGGTGAACAAGGCGATGATTTGCTTTGGGAATTGACCAAAGACCGCCCGATATATTTTTGGATTATGCAAGATAAAAAGACCAAAGTTCCGTTTATTGCCAAGATAAAGATTGATGATACCCCGCTTGGTGAACTTGAGGTCCATACAACAAGTGTTGAGATAAAGGAATAAGAAGATGAAACATACCCACGCCGAACTCCTTTTACCGGCCGGATCACTGGTCAAACTAAAAACCGCCATTTTGTATGGAGCCGATGCCGTTTATGCCGGAACGCCCGACATGTGCCTCCGCGCTCAGTCCAAAATGACCATGGAAGACCTCAAAGAAGGCATTGAGTTTGTGCACCAAAAAGGCAAAAAAATCTACCTCACGCTAAACCTGTTTATGCATAATTCTGACGTCAAAAAACTGCCGCAGTTTGTAGATACCTTAAGAGAGCTAAAACCCGACGGAGTGTTAATTGCCGACCCCGGAGTTTTTGACTATGTCAAAGAACACGCTCCCGAGCTCAACCGCTTTGTTTCCACTCAAGCCAATATCTGTTCGTCTTTAGCCGTAAAGTTCTGGCAAAAACAAGGCGCCAAGCTGTGCGTGTTGGGACGAGAGGTAACTTTTGCCGAAATGCAAGAAATCCGCCAAGATTGTCCCGATATTTTGCTTGAATGTTTTATGCACGGCGCCATGTGTATGTCTTATTCCGGCCGCTGTCTGATATCCAATTATTTGGCCGACCGCAGTGCCAATCAGGGCAAATGCGCCCACTGCTGCCGTTGGCATTACAAACTTCACCTCCGGCTCAAAGACGGCAACATCAAAGAAATTGAGATAAACGAGCAAAACAAAGATGCTTTTGAGTTTTTACTGGAAGAAGAATTCCGCCCCGGAGAATATTATGAAGTTGTTGAAGACGAGCACGGCGGATATATATTGAACTCCAAAGATATGTGCCTAATGCCAAGGTTAAACGATTTACTGTCAATTGGCATGGATTCACTCAAAGTCGAAGGAAGAAATAAGACTGAATATTATACCGGCGTAGTCGCCAGAGCTTACCGCCAAGCCATTGATGATTATTATAATAAGCCCGAAAGTTGGGATTATCAAAAATACATGGGCGAATTAGATACCTTGCAAAATCGGGGCTATTGCTTAGGCTTTCACGATGGCAAATTGACTAACATATCGCAAAACTATGAATATACCCGCACTTTAGGCGATTGGCTTTTTGCCGGCTCCATTATCGAGTGGCAAGGAGATGACGCGATTTTTGAAATCCGCAATTATATTAACTCGGGAGAGTTTATCGAGTTTTTAGTTCCGGGTAGTTTGGATAATATCCGCTTGAGCCTATCTGAGTTTGAAGATGCCGTGAGCGGTGAGATTACACCCCGCGTTTCTGCCGGACAAAACAAACAGATACGCATTCGCCCTCAAGCTTGGGATAAGGATATTAAAGAGATTAAAAAGCTGTTGCCGCAATATTCGATAGCGCGCAAACCGGGAATTTTGAACTCCGAAAGCGCCGAGATGTTAGGACATAAAAAAGCTGAGTTTGAAATCCTCTGCCATCATAAAGCATAATTAGTTATCTCTCGTTTATAATAGCGTCATCCCTCAAGTACGTTAACATTATTTAGAGTCATCCCTCGTTTTTCGCAGAAAAACGTCAAGGGATCTACGAATTAATTTAAGCAACCGGTACTTAGATAGCATCGCGGATACAAGGCACATACGCCAAGCAACTAACCCGCCGCGCACCAGCCGTGCTGGTCATTCCTCGTTTTCTGATAAGAAAACGTCAAGGAATCTTCAAATTTTTTTATACTTTCCAAACATTTAACAAACTCGAAGCCCCCTTGATGGCTGTTGCCACAGCCAAGGGGTGACATTTGTAAAAAAGAACTCCGCAGAGCGCTTTCGCCACTCTGCGGAGCATCGGAGAAAGAAAAAACATAATAATACCTGTTACCCAAACTTGGTTATTATTTAACCTCAAACCCGAGGACACACCTGACGGACTCATTGCTGACCTTAACGTAGTCGTACACATTGCCGCCACCGGCGTACACTACCCACGCGTCGTTTTTGGAAGACTCGGACGAAGACCAATACACATCATTCAGTATAGCCGTACCTCCGGCCGCACTCAATCCACTGTTTACGGCCGCTTTGTTTGTCGATACAGTCGCATATAGCTCCCCTTCCGCCGGTAAGTACCACTGCCCCTTAGATGTTCCTGTGGTCGTATAGTTATAGCAATATCCTGCCGCATAACTTGTGGAGCTACTTCCTAATACACTTACTATCTTAGATGTATTACTCTTACCACTAAAGTCATTCTTCGCCGTGCTAAATGAGGTAATATTTGTCAATCCTGATATATCCGTGCCATAGCCACCCCATTGCCTTGACGTATTCACCAGATTTATCGCCAATCTCGTACTGCCGTTCATATAAGAGATGACCCCGATTGGCGTCTTGCCGCTCACCTTGCACGAACTGCAAGTGTGGTCGGAATAAAGAATGTTACCTACAGAACAGGTATTGTCACAACTTTTTTCACAAGCACCATCTTTCCACTCATAACCAGCTGCACATTGGCAAGATTGATACAATCCACCGCAAGAAACCCCCACTCCACCGGTAATATGCGTATCATCCCCCACGGTACAGGTATATAAATAGTCATTTCCGCACAGCGTCCCCGTCCCTTCTCCATTATCTTCAAACCCTAGGACACACCTGACGTAATAGCGGTTGCTGTACTTAAAGTAGTCGTTCGCGTAGCCGTCATTGGCGCCCACGCCCCACGCGTAGCGGCTAGAGGCCTCGGACGAAGACCAATGATATCCACTTACAGATGTACCTCCGGCCGCACTCAATCCACTGTTTACGGCTGAATAGTTAGTATATATCGAGGCATATAGCTCCCCTGCCGCTGGTAAGTACCACTGCCCCTTAGATGTCCCTGCAGTCGTAAAATTATAGCAATATCCTGCCGCATAACTAGATGTATAACCTAAAGCACTAACTATTATAGATGTATTACTCTTACCACTAAAGTCATTCTTCGCCGTGCTACTTGAGGTAATATTCGTCAATCCCGATATATCTGTACCAGAGCCACCCCATGCTAATTGTGTACTAACCAGATTTATCGCTAATCTCGTACTACCGCTGGCATAAGAGATAACCCCGATTGGCGTCTTGCCGCTCACATTACAAGAACTGCAGGTATAATCTGAATATAAAATATTTCCGACGGAGCATGTCTCATCACACGCCACGCACGCACCATCATACCACACATACCCACTCGCACATTGGCAAGATTGATACAATCCGCCGCAAGCCGTACCCACTCCGCCGGTAATATGCGTATCATCCCCCACGGTACAAGTGTATAAATAGTCATTTCCGCACAGCGTCCCCGTCCCATTTCCATTATCCTCAAAAGCTAGGGCACACCTGACGGACTCGTAGCCGTTCTTATAGTTCCAGGGCACACCGCCGCTCGCGACCACGCTCCACGCGCCGTTGCTCGAATACTCGGACGAAGACCAATGATATCCATCCTTTATAGCCGTACCTCCGGCCGCCTTTATACCATTGTTTACGGCTGAATAGTTAGTATATATCGGGGCATATAGCTCTCCATGTGCAGGGAGATACCAATCTCCCTTAGATGTCCCTGCAGTCGTAAAATTATAGCAATATCCTGCCGCATAACTAGATGTATCACCTAAAGCACTAACTATTATAGATGTATTACTCTTACCGCTAAAATCTGTTGTATGTGGCGATGAACTATAATTCGTCAATCCCGATATATCTGTACGATAGCCACCCCATTCCGTTGACGTACTTACCAGATTTATCGCTAATCTCGTACTACCGCTGGCATAAGAGATGACCCCGATAGGTGTCTTACCATCTTCTTTGGTCTTGGTACAGGTCATATCGGAGTTCAAGACATACCCCACATCACAAGAAACTTTGACACAAGTATCATTTTCCCATACATACCCACTGCCACATTCGCCTTCTTTGACCTTATATTTCATTCCGTCACAAGAATCACAGCTATCGCCCTTGACGTAACCCTCTGGAATTTGGCTCTCCAAATAAGGATAATCATCACACGGCGCGCAACATTCTTTGTACCACTTTTCATCGCCACGCCAACAAACTTCCGTACCGGTCTGCCCGCCTTTGTCACATTGAATAAACCCTTGCGCCGCACAATCGTTGAGTTCTTTTTGATAGCGGGTCACATTGCCACAGGCCAAACAGCTACCCCCGGTCTGATAACCTTGGGGGATTTCATCGGCTTCATACGGATAATCTGCACACAAATTACAGCATTTTCCATACAAATCCGAATACGAACACAGTTCCGTATCATCAAGTGTCCAACCATCCTGACAATCGCTCACATAATCATTATCTTCCTCAAGGCAAGCTTTTTCCAAATCTTCCTTACACTGAAAATACAGCACCTCACCATTAGGGCACTGCGCATCGGCATATTGCGGCACTTGGCAATCATCCGGCACAATCGTATAGCCGTTATCCAAACACCACTGCCGCAAATTACATTTGATATAAGAAGAATTTTCGGGACAGCGTTCAATATTAGAATTAGGGTGACAAATTTTGGTAGAAGTACTTTCATACCCGGCCGCTAAACATTCATCAGCTCCGCTTGGCTCAAACTGCATCGGCTTATCCTGACAGTCTGGCAAAAAACAAATCGCCGCCTGCGCCACCACGGAAAACAACACCAGTCCGCCCACCAAACTCAAACCCGACACCACCGCCATTGCGCCTCGATAAAAGCGCAATTTTTTTAAATTTTGGCCGCAACAAAACAGGCCGGATTTTCTCTTCTCCCGCATGGCTATAACCTTTCTTCGATTAAAAACTAGACAAAAGCTTAAATTACCTTAAAAACCTTAGATTCTCCCATTAGCGATTCTATATATAAGTAATATCATAATATATTTTTCCAAAATTTGCAATAATTTAATAGCTTACCCTAAGGATATTTGTCAAATTTCCCTCACCACCATTCACACACACAAAAAAAAGAGGCAGTTTCCTGCCTCTTTCATCTTTGTCGTAACCCCAAGGTCTTACAACATTTTCTCAATTCCGGTTACAAGCCTCATTCAAATTTTTTCCCGTAAACGAGATTGTCTTTTGCTGACACTTCATCTTGTCATTGAGCTCATTCACCAGAGCAAAAATAATTGCCAAACCAATAATCATACCTTGCGGATACACCAAGCTGAGCAAATCCGAAACATGTTCCGGAGAGCCGTATGGATGAATATAAATCACCATATACATAACCGCAAGATACCCAAATTTTGAAACCAAAAAACACCACACCACATTAAAGAAGACCAAAGCCCACCATAACCCGACACGGCGTTTGATTCTGTTCCACAACAAATAAAAAACACACATTCCCTCAACCAATCCGCTTAAGATTGAAAATATCAAAATCAGCACATATCCGCAGGTATTCCACCACGAAAAAAAATCTACTTCCATAGTTTTTCTAAATTAACTGATTAAACATTTGGCATTTAGGCATGTGCCCCGTCTTTTGCAACAATCTTATCCGATAAGTGATAACCACACTCTTTCAAGACATCAATTTTCCATTGCTCCAACTGCAGCTGCGGTTGGCGATCCAAGAACTTTTGCATATCCTCGCGAAAACCCTGAGCATCTTTATACAAATACTCACCAATTTCCACCAGCATCCCGTTTTGCAACAAAAACTGCAATTTGTTCAAACTATCAGCCTCCGACAAAACATAAAGCAGTCCTTCATCGCTGATTATTCTATTATACAAACATTTGCGCCGCCACCAAAAAAATGGCTGCATTTTGCTCAGCAGTGCTTGTCTGTCAAGGGCCAAAGCAATCGGCAAACTACCAACCGCAAGCCACAACATTTGGGTATGCATTCCGCTTGCCCAATCTGTCAGCAGCAATAAGCCAAAACAAATCGGCAACACAACCAACGGCCGGATTAACCAAGCGTGCTCAAGCATATGTAATCTTTTCAATTCTTGAAAAAAAACAGAGCTGGAACTGATGAAAAACATTAATACAGCGCCCATTATCACGCTATACACACTTTGCAAAAAACCAACATTCATTGTTTCCATATACAATAAGATTAAATTAATAATTCATTTTTAGAACCGGCAACATAGCTCAATTTAATTTTTTTGTCAACATTTAACACAAAAAAAAGCTCCGCCGCAGCAGAGCTTTTCTTTTTTTAAATTTCTTAAACATGAGTTTATTCCGATATAGGAATAATCTTTTCCGTGAGTTGGTAGTCACATTCCCTGAGCACCTCAATTTTCCATTCTGCAAGCTTCAGTTCTTTTTGCCGGTCCAAAAACTTTTGCAAATCCTCGTGAAAACCTTGAGCATCTTTGTACAAATACTCACCATTATCCAGCAAAAAACCTTTACTAACCCACTGATAAAAGTTTTCTTTTGAAACCTCGCAAGTCAAAAAATTTATCACATTATTATCTTGGACATATTTGTTATACAAATACTTGCGATACATCCGCAACAGCGGTTGCATTTTTTGCAAAGCCTCCTCCCGATTAAAAGCAAGGCTCACCGGTATCACTCCGAGCATCGCCCACAAGATAAAAAAGTGCAAATTAAACATCAGCGAGAGCACCAAAAGAATGATAATCAGCGGCAACGCTAATATCGGTGCCAGCACAATTCGCGCCAAGTTACAATCTTTGATAAGAGAAATTCTTGCCGTTTCCTGCACCCAAACTCCGCATATATCATACCATAGACTAAGGACCGCTCCGAAACAAACGCTATATACGGCTCCAACAAAATCATAATTCATCAATTCCATACAAAATAAGATTAAAGATAATAATTATTTTTATGAGGTCTTAATAACACAACCCCAAATATCTGTCAACCACCAACAAAAAAGCCCTGCCTCGGCAGAGCTTTTTCAACACAATTTTTAATGCGGTTATTTCCGTCTTAAAAATGATGGAATATCCAAATTCATTCTATCCTCGGAATAATCATCGGAGAAAGAAGGAGAGATAGGCTCTTGGACGCGTCCTGCTTCTTTTTCTTTTTGTTTTTTCTTATTCCGTCTGGCAATTGAGAATCCGGTCACCCGCTCAATCAGAGTAGGAGTATAATCATCTTCATCATCTTCCACAATCAGTTCTTCTGGCTCTTCTTGTCTTTTCGGAGCGAAAATACCTGGATTATGATCCGGGAACAATTCGGGTTCTTCCTCAACGGTCCTAATCACCGTTTTAGGAGCAAATCCGTTTTCATTTGATGACAATGCTTTAGCTAAATCAGCCGCATCATTGGCATCTTCCGCCTTATTAATAATTGCTTTGAACAAAGCCGAAGACTTAGGCATTTCTTCCATCACACCGGATTTTTCGAGCATATCAAAATCTTCAATATGCCGAACTTCTGCTTGAGGAGCATTGGCATCAGCATTCAGACTTTGTCTTTCTTCAATCGAAACTACCTCAGCTTTTTCGATAGTTTCAGCGATTTCGGCTGTTTCATCTTCTTTCACCGCCGAAAACTTCTCCAAATTAGAATTTAGTTCGGCACTCGGAGCCACCGCCGCCTCAGCACGGTTCATACTCTCTTCTAAATATTCCTTAGCTTTTTGCTCTGCTTTGGGTTTTGCGATCGCGGGTTTGTCGCCAATTCCGGTTGCCACAATCGAAACCCGAATTTTTCCGGCCAAAGTTTCATCATAGCTTGAGCCAAAAATGATATTGGCATCTTCATCAACTTCTTCTTTAATCCGGCTGGCCGCTTCATCAATCTCAAAAAGTGTAATATCCGGACCGCCGGTAATATTGATTAATACACCTTTAGCCCCTTGCATTGAACAATCGTCCAACAACGGATTTGACAAAGCCTGCTCAGCGGCTTTAACTGCTCTGTCTTCGCCTTCGGCCTCACCGGTTCCCATAATTGCTTTGCCTTTGTCCTCCATAATGGATTTAATATCGGCAAAGTCCAAATTAATCAACCCCGGCATCATCATCAAATCGGTAATGGAGCGCACACCGGCATAAAGCACATTATCGGCCATGATAAAGGCATCGGCCAAAGTTGTTTTTTTATCAGCAATCCGAAACAAATTTTGATTGGGGATAATGATGATACTATCAACTTCTTTGGTAAAATCTTCTACTGCGCTTTCAGCAGTTTCCATTCTTTTTTTACCCTCAAACTGGAAAGGTTTGGTCACCACACCAACGGTCAAAATACCTTTTTGCTTAGCCAGTTTTGCCACCACCGGAGCTGCACCGCTGCCCGTACCACCGCCCATACCGGCCGTAATAAAGACCATATTGGCGCCTTCGAGCTCTTTTTCAATTTCATCTTTTGCTTCTTCGGCCGCCATTTTACCCACTTCGGGTCTGGCACCGGCGCCAAGTCCCTGAGTTGTTTCAAGCCCGAGCTGAATTTTGCGGCTGGCAGAAGAATGAGCCAAAGCCTGTGCATCGGTATTAGCAACAATAAAATCTACACCTTCCAAGTTTTGGGCAATCATATTGTTAACGGCATTACCACCGCCGCCGCCCACACCGATGACCGAGATTCTCGGTTTAAGATGCATAATAGATTGTTCCGGTACTGCTAACTTGATTGACATGGTATTTCTGACTCCAAAATTAGATTCTTTCTACTTACTACGCATCATATCGCGCAATAAATTAAGATTTCGTAACTATGCTTAAAAATTTTGTTTTATCCACCCCAAAATTTTGCCGAACCCACCGGAATTTCCGGCCGGCTTATTGACAATTTTGTTTGGCTTGCGTTCGGTGTAGTTAAGAGCAAATAACAATAACCCAATGCAGGTAGAATATGCCGGGTTATAGAGCAGCTCCGGCAAATTGCTCACATTTTTGGGGCGACCGATACGCACTTGCTTGTCCAAGACCATGGTTGCCACCTCTCTGATACCCGAAAGCTGACTTCCTCCACCGGTTAAAACCACTCGATGACTGGAGATATCCCGCAGACCTTGTTCATCTAGTTTTTGGTTAACCAGTTCAAAAATTTCTTCAATTCTGGGTGTAATAATACTGATAAGTTCAGCTTTGGTAATTTGCTTAATACTGCTGTCGTCTTCCTCACCCACCGGATAAACATTAATGGTTTCTTCGCTGTCTTTGCGGGTCAGAAAAGCACAACCGTGCAAAGTTTTAAGACGCTCCGCATGAGCAAAAGAAGTCGTCAGACCAAAAGCAATATCATTAGTCACATTATTTCCGCCCACCGGAATAGAGGAGAAATAAACCGGATACCCATGCTTAAAGCTGGCAATACTGGTCACCCCGCCGCCGATATCAATCACCGTGGCGCCGATTTCTTTTTCATCGTCGACCAAACAAGCCAAACCCGACGCATAAGCCGAAAAAGCCTTGCCCACAATTTCAAGATGCGCATTTTCAATCACGGTTGACAAGTTACGATAAATGATATCCGGCACTAACCCGAGCATAATATCAACGGAAAGATTTTCACCAAAGATGTTACGAGGGTCTTTAATTTCCTCACCAAAATTGAGCCGATAATTGGTCGGCAGACAGTGGATAAGCTCGCAACCTTCCACATTAATTTTGTTAATACCTTTTTCAATAACTTTGTTGATATCCGGTTCGCTAATCGGGCGGTTTTTATTAAGGGTAATGGTTGCATCTTTAATGGAACTGCGAATTTTATCACCCGAGACATTAACAATGATTTTGCTGATTCGCTCATTGGCCATTTGCTCGGCAGTTTCCACCGCATTACAAACCGAAAGCGTTGCCTGTCCGATATCGGTGATAATTCCGTTTTTGATTCCCTTGGAGGCATTATATCCATATCCGGCAATATTAATTCTGCCGTCGCGGCTGATTTTTGCAATCACACAACAAACTTTAGATGAGCCGATATCCAAAGCCGCAAAAGTCGTCAGTCTGTTAAAAGAGTGCGTCACGCTAATCCCCCCAAAAAAAACATTAGATAGTTTTAGGTATTGCGCTCCCGCCCTCCATTCAGCTTAACATCGGGGTTTCCGGGAGTTTTACGCAGTTTGATACCTATTTTTCCCTTAAATCTTAAATCCAGGATAGTTAATTTACGTTTAAGAATGCCCTTTGTTGTGTTTAATTTTATCAATTTTTTCCACGCTTTTTCCACATCTTCTTCCGGCAGTTTGATGGTAATACCGTCGCGAATATCATCCAACACCAAATTCCAGCGTCGTTTGGAGATAAAGTTTGCTACCTTAACCCGTTGATAAATTCCTTTATCTTGCTGAATTATCTTTAATAAGCTGTTGATATTTTCCGGCGCTCCCGCTCCCACAATCAGCAACAATGGTTTGTCGGGAACATAGTCGGCCTCAATCACTTTTCCGTCTTCATCAATCGGATGAAATTTCTCCGAGATTTGCCATAAAGACTGCACCTTTTTTTCTTGGAGAGTTATGTTAATAACATTAGGCAAGAAAGTTTTTTTGACCGCAGCCTTGCGCACCCACGGGAGCTGTTCCAAACGTTGTTGCAAAGCATATACATCCACCTCAAAAATATTATCCTCGCGTGAAACCGCAATTGCTTGCATCAGTTCTTGTTTAGAGGTTCGTCTGCGCCCCTGCACCACAATCTCATCAACCGTAAACCCGAGTTTGTCGGTAAAATCATAAAAATCTTGCTGCCAAGATTCAAATTGTTTACTGACCAAACTTTCCTTAATCGTCACCGTAACCGAGGCCGCCGCCGCCATCAACGCCAACACAAACAAGCTCCCGAGCAAACGCTGCGGCCATTGCCTTGGCAAATATACTTTGTTATCCGCAGGATTAGTCGCCGCCTTAGGAGTTTGTACTTCTGCTTTGATGTCGGGATTTTCAGCCATAATTTATTTTGCAATTCCCATTCTTTTAACTTCCCACTCCAACGTAATGGAAGTAGTGTCTTTGACTTTTGATACAATTGTTTCACCGAGCGTTTCCAAATCATGCGCCGTGGCATTACCGGTATTAATCAAAAAATTACAGTGTTTTTCAGAAACTTTCGCTCCGTTCACACTCAAGCCCGAGCAGCCGGATTTTTTTATCAACTCCCAAGCTTTTAAGCCTTCCGGATTTTTGAAAGTCGAACCGGCAGTACGCTCATTATAAGGCTGGCTCTGCATACGATATTGTTTTTGCTCTTCCAAAATTTTGCTGATTTGCTCTCGTGTTGAAGGTTCGGTCTTAAAAGTGATAGAAGTAATAATCCAATCATCAGGGAAAAAACTGCTCCGATACGAGAGCATCAAGTCCTCCACCCCGACAGTGGCTTTTTCACCGTTACCATCCACAATGGTTGCAGATAAAATCACATCTTTAACCGAGCGGCCGAAACAACCGGCATTAGTCTTGACCGACCCGCCGATAACTCCGGGAATAGAGCACAAAAACTCCAAACCGCCACGCTCATTTTCGAGCATCAGTTTTTTGAGTTCCACATTTTTCACCCCGGCAAAACAGGTTATGCTTTTATCCTCATTAACTTTGGTCTGCCGAAAATATTTGCTATCAAGCTTAATTACCACTCCGGGGATTCCCCCATCACGTACTAATAAATTTGAACCTCCTCCGACCACGCAAATCGGCAGATTATAAGCCTTGGTCTTTAAGAACAGTGCTAAATCATCTTCATCATAAGGGCTAAACATCACCTCAGCCGGCCCGCCCACTCCAAACCAGGTATATTTGGACATCGGGACATTTTGCTTATAAGTACCACGCACTTTGGGCAAAATCTCCACCAAATTATCATTAAACCATTTTTGCGACTTTCCAAACATCGAGCCCTCCTGGAAAAAATTGCTCACCACTTATTACTAATTTGTTTTTCAAGTGCGTCAGCCAAGCGTTCCGCCGCATTTTTTATTCCGACCTTACGAGCTTTGTCTGACATTTTTTTGAGTTCTTTAGGATTTTTCATCAACTCTTCCAGAAGTTGTTGAACTTTCTCTACCGTAAATTCTTTTTGTTTGATTACAATGGCGGCTCCGGCCTTGCTCAACTCAGCTGCATTATGAGTCTGATGATCGTCAGCCGCAATCGGCAATGGTACCAAAATTGAGGGCACCCCAGCCACCGCAATTTCTGATACCGAAGAAGCTCCGGCACGAGAAATTATCAAATGAGTATTGGCATATAGCTCATCCATATTTCCAAAGAAATGTGAAACTTCCACTTCTGCTTTGGTCTTAGCATAAGCTTTCTTTAGTGCTTCCACATCATCGGCACGGCTCTGTTGAAAAATGCGCAGTTTCTTTTGTTGACTTTCCGGCAGTGCGGCAATCGCTTGCGGTACAATTTCGGCAAACACTTTTGCCCCCTGACTTCCGCCCAAAATCATCAGTTGGAATTTTTGCGCAGCGGTACGTTCCGGATATTTTCCCTCTGCCAATTTGACAATTGATTGTCGCACCGGCATTCCCGTCACCACTTGCTTGATCGATTGAGGAGCAAATTTGGCATTCTTAAAACTCTGCGCGGTTAGTTCGGCATATTTCGCCAAGAAGCGGTTAGTACGGCTCATCACTGCATTTTGCTCATGAATAATCAAGTCTCGCCCGAGCAAAATTGCCGCCATTGCCGCCGGAAAAGAGGCATATCCGCCAAACCCGACCACACAAGCCGGTTTGTTTTTGAGCATAAAGATACCGGCCTGCACAATTCCCACACAGGTCTTAAACAAACTTTTGATTTTAAACCAGCGCGATTTTCCGACTAATGCACCGGCATATACGGCATAGTTCGGAATTTCTCCCAGCCGACCTTTATAATTGTTTTTACCGCGCTTATCGGTAATCAGGGCCAAACGATACCCGCGTTTTAGCAATTCTTCCGCCAAAGCCTCCGCCGGATAAACATGACCACCGGTACCCCCGGCCGTAAGTACGATTAACGGTTTTTCTTTTTTTCTAATATGTTTCATCTTTATCCTCCGCATGAACGTTTTTGCGTGTAATTGCCAGCAACATTCCCATACCGAGAGCCGTTGCCAACAATGAAGAACCACCATAAGAAATAAACGGCAAGGTCATACCTTTGGTCGGCATCAAGTGCAGTGTCGAGGCCATATTGATAATCCCCTGAAAACCAAAAGAAGCGCTAAGCGCCGCCGCCGAAAGAATAATAAACAAATTGTTGTCTTTAAGCGAAATCAGCATCGAGCGGATAACAATAACCGCAAACACGCCCACAATCAGCAAACATAAAAACATTCCATATTCTTCCGCCGCCACGGCAAAAATAAAATCGGTATGCGCGTCAGGAATGTTGAGTTTGACAACCCCTTCACCGGGGCCCATTCCAAACAGGCTCCCGTTCTGAAATGCTTCCATTGATTTTCTCACCTGATAACTGAGCTCCCCACCCGAGGCCAAAAATTGGTCAACACGACTGTGCACATGATCAAATGTAAAATATGCCATCACAATCATACCAACAAAGGCCGCCCCGAGTACGGCAATAAACTTCATAGATAGTCCGGCCAAAAAGAACTCAAACAACCAAATCACCGAAACCACGATAGTCATACCGACATCAGGTTGCATCAGCAACAAAGTTACCGTAAAAGCATATAGCCCCATTGAGAGCAAATTCCCCGGAAAATCCTGATAGCGTTTCTGCCCGTCAAACAACCACGCCGCCACCACCGCAAAAGTCGGTTTAATAAACTCCGATGGTTGCAAAGAAAATCCCAAAATACGTATCCACCGAGTTGCACCCTTGATTTCCTCACCGCAAAACATCGTCATAATCATCAAAAAAATAGTTCCGGCATATCCGACTATGGCAATCCGCCGAATGGTTTTGAGGTTTTGCATCGAGAGAAAAATCATCAACGCCACCGCAATCGGAATAAACACCAACTGACGTTTTACAAAATGGAAACTATCCACCCCGATACGATTGGCCACTGCCGGCCCGGCCGAAAAGTTTAGAAACACCCCAATAAACACCAACACGCCGATTAGCAGCAACAAAGTCTTATCAACCGTCCACCACCAGTTGCCCAACAAACTCCGACTATTGCGCGAAAACGTAAACAACTTTGCTCCCTCACTTCATACTACTTACTAATCAGGGCCAACAAACCCAAAATACTCAAGCCCAATGCCACAATCCAAAAACGCAACACCACGGTAGTTTCTGCCCAACCGCATTGTTCAAAATGATGGTGTATGGGTGCCATTTTAAACACTCTTTTTCCGGTCCGCTTATACCAAAAAACTTGTATCATCACCGAAATTGCCTCGAGCACAAAAATACCACCCACAATCGCCAGTAAAATTTCTTGCTTGAGCATCACCGCAATTGTACCGAGCAGAGCACCAAGCGAAAGCGACCCCGTATCACCCATAAACACTTTTGCCGGCGGAGCATTAAACCACAAAAAGCCGACACAACCACCAACGACAGCCGCACAAACAATGGCTACTTCACCCATGTTGGGTAATGCGCGAATATAGAAATATTGTGCCATATCTCCACCGCAAATATATGCTATCACCGCAAAGAAAGCAAAAGCCACTACCAGCAAACCACCTGCCAAACCATCCAAACCATCGCTAAGATTAACCCCGTTTGAAGCACCGGCAATCACCACCATTGCAAACGGGACATAGAACCACCATAAGTTTAAGGCCAAATCTTTGAAATAGGGTATGGTCAGCATAAAACGATTTTCCGGCGCAGTATAATAGCTGATGACTAATACAGCTGCCAAAGCAGTTAAAAATTGCAACACAAGTTTCATTTTTGCCGTCATCGCATTGGCGGTTTGTTTGGTCACCTTAACATAATCATCTGCAAAACCGACCAAACCATAAATCCACATCACTGCCAAGCATACCCACACCATCGGGTTGAGCAAATTAGCCAAGAGCAAAATTGCAACACTCGCCGTTCCCAAAATCAAGATTCCACCCATGGTCGGTGTACCTTTTTTGGTCAAGAGATGCGATTGCGGTCCGTCTTCGCGAATAGGCTGACCTTTTTTCTGGTGATGATGCAAAAATTCAATCGACCTTCCACCGCAAATCAACCCCAAAAACAAAGCCACAAAAAAAGCCAACACCGCCCGATGCGGCACATTGAGCCAATTTTGCCAACTATCACAATTTCCCCAAACCGAATATAACAGATTATATAACATTGCAATATTTCCCACTTAAGTATACTTGTGCGTTAGTCTAAACACTATTTCTAAAATAATGCTTAATAATTCCAAATTTTCGCGGATAAATATAGCACTATAAAAAAGGCTTAAAGTTTCCCTTAAGCCTTCTTGATTTAAGCATCATCACTCCAAATAAAGTGAGCTTTCCTTATATTGTTCAATGGCATATCTGATAAGCACGCCGATAATTGCCGCCACCGGCACTGCAATCATCAAGCCCAAGAAGCCAAGCAAGACACCCCCGGCCAGCAATGCAAACATCACCCAAACCGGATGCAACCCCACATTGTCCCCCACCAGTTTTGGAGTTAGGAAATTCCCCTCAATAAATTGTCCGACCATAAACACGGCCACCACTTGGGCAATCGGCCCCCAACTGTCAAATTGAGCCAAGGCAATCCCCATACTCACCACAAATCCCGATATACTTCCGACATATGGAATAAACGAAATTAACCCGGCAATAAAACCAACCAAAACTCCGAGCTCCAAACCCACCAGATAAAGTCCGCAGGCATAAAAAGTACCCAGCAATACACATACGCTAAGCTGTCCCCGAATAAACCCGGCTAAGATTCTATCAATCTGATGAGCCAAATTGCGGATGGTATCTTTATATTTTTCAGGCAACAACTCGTCCACATTTCCCAAAAAGCTATGCCAATCGCGCAGCATATAAAAGGCCACCACCGGTGTAATCAGCAATAAGGACAACAAATTAACCAAAGCAAAACCGCCGCTTACTACTTTTTGCACCACCGAACCGATAATCTTCATGCTATTAGCTAAATTTCCGCGGATATATTCTCTAATTTTATCTGCTTCAAGGCCCGGAAATTTATCTTGCAGTTCTATGATTAAAGGTTCCACTCGTTTGGCAAAATTGGCCGCATATTCCGGTACTGCCCCCAAGAAACGCCCGACCTGTTCATCAATCATACCGATTAATAACCCCAAAGCCGGAATTAGGATAATAAAACAAATGAGCATCACCAAAACTGTAGCCAAAGCCCGATTTTTCACTCCGGCTTTTTGGAGTTTGGTTGTAAACGGGTCCAAAAGATATCCGATAATAATCCCGGCCACAAACGGCAACAATACTGAGCGCAACACATAAAACAGCAAACAAAAGATTGCCAACATCGTCAGCCAGAAAACCCAGTTACGATTTGTTCTTTTATACATAGCCATATTGTTTAATCCTATTTTTTAGCAATTACATAAAAACCGTCATAAGCCTGCAAATTCAGCCCGCGACTGTTCAAGACCTGCTCCAAGCGGTTCAAACTTCCGGTATACTCCATTCGAAACTGAACCCGACCGGCTCCGATTGCATCTTCCTTAACCGACTTCACATACGGAGCCTTGTTGAGTTCTTTGAGTAAGCGCAACCAATCTGCCACAGAGTTATATTCATAAAGCACCATCATCTCATATTTTTGGTTGTCTTCTTCCAAATTGTAACGTTTAATCCGCTCTGAGATAATCGCTTTAACTTTTGCCACTGCCGTTTTCAAATTTTCATCATCGGCATTTCCGGGAACCGTAACCGTCTGTTCGATTCCGCCACGTCCTGACGGTGCAAAAATTTTCACCTGCACCCCGCCGTTTGTATATGCGGCATCAAGAATATACACTTCATCAGCTTTGTAGTTTCTGGCCAGCCATTCTAAAGTGGCCCCATCAAATTCCAAGACATTTCCGCTGTTCAGCATTTCTTGGTTAGCCCCGGTTGCTTCCACCACACGAAATTCAGCCAGACCGGCTCCTTCCGAATTTTCATACCAAGCCTTGCGCCACACATTTTCGGGCTCCCAAAGCCACACTTTGCCGCTTGCTTCATCATGAAACAACGGAATAACCAACGCCCGAAAACCACTGTTTTCCGTAAAAGGGATTCCTTTTTCGGTCAGATACTGGCGCAAAATATTTTCATTAAAACTAACCTTAAGTTCGGCCATATAGCGCACATCGGAAACCTTTTCCGAAACAATAGAAACTTCTTTTACAAAATTAAGTATTTGGTTGTCATTGAGCTCTGCAACTTGCGCCACACCGTCGGCCGTGGTAATTTTTTTCAGTAGATTAATCAGCGCCTGACGATTAGCCGCCACCATAGCTTTTTCGCGTGCTTTAGCGGCATCTTTATCCACCACATCCACCACCACGTCGGTTTCATAAATACCCGCCGCCTGCACCGGAAGTGATAGCAACATCAAGAGCGAAAGTATGAGCCCAAATTTTTTCAACCAATTTCTCCTAGCCCACAATTTCCACTTCGCTAAAGAAGAACTCAATCTCACGAGCCGCACTCTCCGGAGAATCAGAGCCATGCACCGTATTTTGGTTAATTGAAAGTGCATAAGTCTTACGAATTGTACCTTCTTCGGCTACCGCGGGGTTAGTTGCCCCCATAATTTTGCGATAAAGCGCAATGGCATTTTCAGCCTCCAGCACCTGCACCACCACCGGACCTGAGGTCATAAACTCGACCAAACCCGAGAAAAAGGCTTTACCTTTATGTTCGGCATAAAATTCTTCGGCGAACTGCGGAGAGAGGCGGATTCGCTTTTGTGCCACGATTCGCAGTCCGGCCTCTTCAATCATGGCGTTGACCTTACCGGTAATATTTCTGGCGGTTGCATCTGGTTTGATAATCGAGAGTGTTCTTTCCATATTAGCTCCTTTTTTGTGCCCAAAATTTCATAATTGCCGTTAATATATTACAATATTTTCAATAAGCAAAGTTTTTTATACCGATTTTTCCAAGTTTTTACAATTTTGATAGACTTTTAACTCTAAAAAGAGTAAACAAAAATAAAAAATCAGAACCAACAAAGGAATGTGAGATGTCAGAAACAAGTTACATTGAAGGCATTTATGCCAAAGCCAGAAAATACAACAAAACCATTGTCTTGCCCGAAGGAGAAGACGAGCGTGTTTTGGAAGCCGCTCACCTGATTCGGGAAAGGAAGATAGCCGAATTAATCATTTTGGGCGATGTCAAAGCCATTCAGACCCACTTTGAGAGCCGCGGCTGGAACTTGGAAGGAATTACGCTCATTAATCCGGCCACCTCCCCCAAACTTGGTTCTTATGCCGAACTGTTGTACAACCTGCGCAAAGAAAAAGGCCTAACCCAAGAAGAAGCCGGGAAATTGGCCTTAAATGCTAACTATTTCGGTACCTTAATGATTAAATCCGGTGCCGCCGACGGTATGGTTTCGGGCGCCAATCACTCCACCGCCGATACAGTTCGTCCGGCTTTACAAATCATCAAATCGGCCCACAAAGACCGCGGAGTTTCTTCCATGTTCATTATGGTTTGCAACAACAAACCCTATTATTTGTCCGACTGCGCCATCAACATCAACCCCACCGCCAAAGAGCTGGCTGACATTGCCTTAGAGAGTGCGGAAAGCGTACTCAAATTTGGAGACACTCCGCGCATTGCCATGTTGTCATATTCTACCTACGGCTCCGGCAAAGGCGAAGGCGTCGACAAGGTTAAAGAAGCCACCAAATTGGCCAAAGAAGCCTTGAGCTCAGATGAATATAAGGACAAAAACATTACCTTAGACGGCGAACTCCAAGCCGATGCCGCTTTGGATATGACCGTTGCCAAAAAGAAAGCCCCCGGTTCTGAAGTTGCCGGTCAGGCCAATACTTTAATTTTCCCCAACATTGAAGCCGGCAATATCGGATATAAATTGCTCCAACGTTTGGGCGGAGCAGAATCTTACGGACCGATGCTCCAAGGCTTAAATGCTCCGGTTAACGATTTGTCACGCGGATGCTCGGCCGAAGATATTGTGGGCTTGGTTGCCATCACCGTTTTACAAACAATTAAATAATCACGAGGTTTATCTATGAAAATTTTAGTCTTAAACTCGGGTTCATCTACCCTCAAATATCAGTTGTTTAACGTAAATAACAATGATTATGAAATCACCTGCAAAGGTAATGCCGAGCGCATTGCCCGCGATGCTTCTTTTGTCAGCATCAAATATGCCGATGGCAGCAAAAAGGAAGTGAGCGTTAATTTACCAGACCACAACACGGCCTTAAACGAAATCTTCAAACTATTGTTAGATGGCGTGCTTAACAGCTTAAACGAGATTCATGCCATTGGGCACCGTATTGTTCAAGGCGGTGCAATTTTTAAGTCTTCGGCCCTGATTAATGAAGAAGTCATCCAGCAAATTGAAGAACTGGCGGTTTTGGCACCACTGCATAACTATGCCGCCGCTTTGGTAATTCGTGCTGTTCGAGGCGAACTGCCGAATGTTCCCCAAGTTGCAGTGTTTGATACTGCTTTTCATCAAACCATGCCGGCTGAGGCTTATACCTATGCTTTGCCATTAGAGCAACGCAATAAATATAAGATTCGCCGCTATGGTGCTCACGGCACTTCGCACAAATTTGTGGCCCAAAGAGCCGCTGAGATTATTGGTCAAAAACACAAACTCATCACCTGCCACATTGGTAGCGGCGCTTCCATTACGGCGATTAAGGACGGAGTTTGTGTTGATACTTCCATGGGTCTGACCCCGCTGGCCGGAATCATTATGGATACCCGCTGTGGCGATATTGATCCTTATGTTCCGCTTTATATCATGAAGACCCAAAACTTGAGTGCTGATGAGGTTAATGAAATGCTCAACAAGAAGAGCGGTAAATATGGCTTGAGCGGCTATAGCGATTCGCGCGATTTTGAGGCTGCATACCTGCGTGGAGAAACTGCCGCAATTGAGGGCATGAAATGCTATATTTACAGCATTGTCAAATTCATTGGTAGTTACATTGCGGCTCTGGGCGGAGTAGATGCCATTGTCTTTACCGCCGGTGTCGGCGAAAATTCGCCTCTGGTTCGTCAGTTGGTTTTAGAGCGCTTGAGCTATCTGGGGATTGAGTTGGATGAGGAGAAGAATAAAGTTCGCGGTGAAGAAGCTGAAATCACCAAACCCGGCTCCAAGGTTCGTGCCTTTGTCATTCCGACCAACGAGGAATTGGCCATTGCGAAAGATACCGTAGCTTTAGCTCATTAATAAAAAAGTACCACTACCATAAATCCCCAAGAAATTTCTTGGGGATTTTTATTATGCTTTTGAGAATATGCACTTGGACAGCAAATGTTCTAACTCATAAATCAATTTGAATAAACGCCAACTTTTCCGCTGGTTACAAGCACCGCAGATAACCGATATTATTATGTTTTTTCTTCTCCGACACTCCGCAGTTAAACTATATTTCCTTTTTCTTTCCTCCTCCGATAGTCTTATTCTATTTTGACGCTATGTTTTTTGCCTTCAGCATTGCAGCTTTCATTGCCACATTTAGCAACGATTTATCTTTTTTCGGTGACGCGGGCTTATCTCCACTCAAATCTGCCAAACCACGCAGCGCCATTAATTTCAGCGCCATGTTAATCGGCTTATCATTTCCAGGTTCCCGATTGTCACTTTCAACCGTTTGTGCATCGTGCTTACTTTCTTGTTGGTTAATTTCTTGTTGCACTTCTTGGCTAAATTGCTCCGGCTTTTGCGTTTCTTCGGCAAAATTATGGCTCTGCACTTTTTCGCGCAATTCTTGTTTTTCTTTTTCTGATAAATAGCTGGCATTAATCTGGCTAATGGTTTCTTGCTGAGCTTTGCTCATTCCATCTGCTCCGGTTTTAAGATTAGTCAGTTTCTCTCCGCGTTCGATGGCATCTTTGAGTTCCTTTTGCTCGCCGCGCACTTCAACTTTGCCCTCACCGGTAATATCCACTTGGGTTGATGCCCCATGCTTATCGGTCACCTTAAAACGCCGTCGATCCCCCATCACCGACTTTTCTTCTTCCACCTTAAAATTTTTGCCATCACTACCATAGCGCAAATTTTCTTGTATGCGCTCTGCCGCCGCCCGTTGTTCGGCTAAATTATTATCATCACCTTTTTCTGTTACGTCTTGTTTAGTCATCAACTTATCTCTACACATATCTCCACCATTATTAGCTTATCATAAAAAGGCTTAATGATAAATAAAAAAAATCACCTTGTATAAACAAAGTGATTTTTTAAGTTTAAGTTCTTTCAAACTTATTTGATAAAGCGTCTGGCCTCGGCCAATTCTTCAGGAGTATTGATATCTGCCGGAGCCTCTTCTACCAATTTGAGCTTATCAATCAGCATGGCCCGAATGGTCATACCGTTTTCCAAAGCTCGCAATTGCTCCAAAGATTCCCGATTTTCCAGCACTCCAACCGGCAGATTGACAATTTTAGCCAGCGAACTTGCCCGATATACATAAATTCCGATATGATGATACAAATCCTGATTAGGACATTTTTCCGGATTGCGAGTATAAGGAGCCACCGCGCGCGTAAAATACAAACAACGACCTTCTTTTTCGCCCTCGCGCAAACCCATCACAATTTTGACATTAGTGGGGTTTTCGGCATCTTCCTTGCGCTTAAACACCATTCCGCAAGTGGCAATATCACATCCGGTCCGCTCAATCATCTCAATCAAACGATTATTAATCGCCGGATCCACATTCAGACCATCGCCTTGGAAATTTACCACAATGTCATACTTGCTGCCATCCGGATCAATTTGTTTTAAGGCCGCTGCAATCCGATCCGTCCCCGATGGCAAAGACGGATCCGTCAACAAAGCCTTTGCCCCAAACTTGGCGCATTCATCCAAAATCACTTGGTCGCCTGCCGCCACATAAATATCGCCCTCAATGGTTTTCTTCACATTTTCATACACCCGCTGGATTAAGGTTTTGCCGTTAATATCCACCAGCGGCTTGTTCGGCAAACGAGAAGAAGCCATGCGCACCGGAATCATCGTCACAATTTTACTCATCATAAACTCCCAAAAAAAGTCATTGTGTTTTTTTTCGATATACACTATAACAGCAAAAAAATAAAGGAATTTAATACAATGAAAGTGGATATTTTTGACTTTGAGCTCGACCGCAGTCTGATTGCCGACCGCCCGGCCGAACCTCGCGATGCTTGCCGCCTTTTGGATATGTCCGAAGTTGGGCAAATCAAAGACCGATTTTTTTACGAACTTCCCGATTTGTTAGATGAAGGCGATGTTTTAGTGCTAAACGATACTAAGGTAATCCCCGCCCGACTATATGGTGCCCGCGGCGATGCTTTGGTTGAAGTCACTTTATACCGCCCCGAAGATGGTCTTACTTGGCACTCGTTTATCAAAAATGCCAAACGCCTACACCCTGGCGACATTATCCGCTTTTATACCAGCACCATCACTCCGGGAAATTCCGATTTCATGGCCGAAGTCATCGAGAAAAACGGCGAAGAAGGCGTGGTCATTCGTTTTTCTTGCACTCATGACGATTTAGGCCGCAAACTTGAGCAATACGGTTCCATGCCGCTTCCGCCCTACATCAAACGCGACAAACCATCAGGCGATTTGTGGGATAAATATAATGATAAAGAAAATTACCAAACCGTCTATGCCAAACACGAAGGTGCCGTTGCCGCCCCCACTGCCGGATTGCACTTCACCCCCCGCGTTTTTGAAGCGCTAGAGAAAAAAGGCGTCAAAAAAGTCTTTCTCACTCTTCATGTCGGCGCCGGAACTTTTCTGCCGGTTAAGGTTGAAGATACCAAAGACCACAAAATGCACACCGAGTACGGCATTATCACCCCTGAGGCCGCCGAGCTGATTAATCAGGCCAAAGCCGCTGGCAAAAAGATTATTGCCGTTGGCACTACTTCACTCCGCTTATTGGAAACCGCGGCCGATGAGCAGGGCATTTTGCACCCCTTTGCCGGAGACACCGGAATTTTCATTACCCCCGGCTATAAGTTTAAGATGATAGATTATCTCATCACCAACTTTCACCTACCCAAATCCACCTTGTTTATGTTGGTTTGCGCCGTTGCCGGAATTGATGCCATGAAAGCCGGATATCAACACGCCATGGAGCAAAAATACCATTTTTATTCTTATGGCGATAGCTCAATTTTAAAATGCGTAAATAAAATTTAAACCATATTAGCTTATACTTCCTCCTCGCAAAGGAGAGCCTAAGTTGAAAAAGTTGATTGCATGGTTTAAGGGGATTTTTCCGCTGTTGCAGAATATGTTTCTGCCGGCATTGCTAACTGCCGCCACCATCGTCTGGTTCTATGCGCATGACAACATCAGCCGTCCCACGCTCCTTACCCTGCACCACTTGTTTTATTTGTTGGGCTTTGGCATTTTCATCGCTTTGCTCTACTTCAACCAGAACAAAGGCTTGTTCTTCACCCTGTGCCTACTCATTGCCTATACCTTGCTCAATCGGCTCAAATACATCACCCCGGACAACTTTTGGGAAACTCCCGCTTTCCTCAATCTTAGTGTGTTGTTGCCCGTGAGTTTGCTGATATTTTATTTTTTGCCCGAACACAAATTGCTCAAACGCTACAATGTCCATTTATTGTTGGGTATGTTAAGTATTTATAGCTTAGGCGAACAACTTAGCCATCACAATATTTCTCTTTCCATCGAAAATTTTGAAACTTATGGCTGTTTGAGCAGCTTAGGTTTATTGAGTTTTGGTCTGTGCCTAATCGCTTTTTACATTCGTACCGTTTCAAGCGGACAAATTATGGATTATAGCCTCTTTTTTGCCACCATTTTAACCGGCTTTGGTTTTTATTACGCCTCTGAGCCGCATGCTTTGGTTCTGTTCTTTAGTTTGAGCCTTATCATCATCTGTTTGGGCTTAAGCGAAGAACTCTACAACGACATCTACAAAGACCGCCTGACCGGCTTTGGCAGTCGCAATGCCTTTGTCATTCAGTCCAAAAAATTTCCGCTCAAATACAGTGTCGGCATTGTCCGTATTGACAATTATGACAACCTCAAAAAAGCCTTTGGCAAACGCGGCCGAAAACAGCTGATGAAAATGATTTCCGAACGTATCTCATCAGTTGAAACCGATGCAATCATTTACCGCTATGGCGATGATGAATTAGCGCTGATCTTTAAGGATGAAGACAAAAACACCGCCTACAATCAAATGGAACAAATCCGCCGCAGCGTTGCTTCTGCCGAGTTTATGTTAGCTAAAGCCAAGAAGCCGGTCAAACTAACCATTTCCGGCAGTGTTTCCGAGAAAAAACGCAGTGACGCCAACGCTCTGGAAGTTTTGAGCCGCGTGCATAAAACCTTGCAAAAGACCTCTGCTTTTAGCTTTAACATCACCTCTAAGGCTTAAGCTTTTTTCGTCCGCAAAATATAAGCAATCACACCTGCCCCAACCAGTATTAACGGCACCGACAACATTTGCCCCATCGTAATATGTCCAAAGAAAAAGCCGAGTTGGGCATCAGGCTCTCTGAAACGCTCCATCGAAATTCGGAATATGCCGTAAAGTGTAATAAACAACGCCGACACCAAACCCTGATGTTCCCGCACATATTTGTATCGCCACAAAAAGTTTAGGACTGCAAACATCACCAAACCTTCAAAAAAAGCCTCATAGAGCTGCGAGGGATGACGCGGCAAATATCCGCCGTTTGGGAAACGCACCGCCCAAGGAACATCAGTCACCCGTCCCCAAAGTTCATCATTTACAAAATTCGCCAAACGTCCGCAAAAAATTCCGATTGGCGCATATAGCACAATCAAATCGGTAATACTAAGAAAGGGACGCTGATTTTTCTTGGCAAACAGCCATGCCGCGAACACCACACCAAGCACCCCGCCATGGAAAGACATACCGCCTTTCCAGACTTGCAAAATCAACCATGGCTGATATAAAAAGTCGCTTCCGCCATAAAAAATAACATAGCCGAGCCGCCCGCCTAAGATAATCCCCAAAGTCACATAAAAAACCAAATCCTCAAGTTGAGCATATGACAACGGCAATTTATATTTGGCAATATTGCGCCGCACCAAAAACCACGCCGCCACAATCCCGAACAAATATGCCATTGAATACCACCGAATAGCAATCGGCCCAATCGTAAACATGATTGGCGAAACTTCAGGAAAATCAAGACCGGTCATTTTTTCTGTCCTCTTATTTTCATCAAATTATTAACACTATATTAAAATAAAAAAAAATATCCACACTAAAAAAAACTATTTTTTTTGACATCAAATAACAAATTGATTTTATGTATTTTTATTTTGCAAAACACAATTTTTACTGCGGATAAAGTGGAAAACTTTTTAATGTTTATTGTCTTAACCGACTCGGGGTGGCAATCTGAAAACACGCCAGAAAAACAAAGGAGCAAAAAAGACATGCAAACGGCAAAGAACCTGCCACTTTCCTACAACCCGATTGATATTGTGGAAAACATTTTTTCCACCAGCTCGTATGAATTGGAAAGAAGAAATCTCAACGAAGTAGTCATAGAAGTTCAGGGCAAATGGAACAATATGTTATTGTTTTTTGCCTGGGAAGCCAGCATGCAGTGCTTGCACCTATCATGTTTAATGGATATTGAAAGCACCATTGAAGACCGCAGCAAAATTTTTGAGTTGTTGGCAATGGTCAATGAAGAACTTTGGGTTGGTCATTTTTCCTATTGGGCCGAACAAAAAATGCCGGTATTCAAACATTCCATTTTGCTCAACTCTGACGAAGGAGAAGTTTTTGAAAGCAAACTCAGTCAGGTGATTGATATTGCCATTAAAGAATGTGAGCGTATGTATCCCATTTTTAAGGTTGTGCTCACCAAAGGCATGTCACCTCAGCAAGCTCTCTACCCCATGATGATGGAAACCGTCGGCCAAGCCTAAGGCAAATCTCAGACAAGCTTTAATCAAAAAAAAGCCCCGCAATTGCAGGGCTTTTTTATCGCGTAAAGATTATTTATTCAATTTATTCCAACCGGTATTAACTTTGGGCTTAGCTTTTTCTTCCGGTTCAGCACTTTTTTCGGTTTCCCAACCACGAATGGGTTGGTTCTTCTGATTAATTAAAGCTTTTTGTTCTTCTGTTTGTGCCACACCCACCGGAAGGAGCTGATTTAAGAGTGCCGGAGAAACAAATTTCACTTTTTTCTTGAGCAACGGATTAATCAACGCATCAATAATCTCCGCTGCCGGTTTTGCATTAAACGGACGCACTTTTCCGCCATAAAACACCGAATAAGAATAGCACGGAGAAGAAAGCAACACATCGGTATTATCCACCCCGCGCACAAAACGCAGCATGATTTTGGGCTGAATAATACAATTTTCATTTTTATCCAAAATCACATTTTGCGGGGTCATAAACAACTCGCGCAAAACCAAATCCTTAATTTCCTGATTGAGTACCCCGCAAAAACCGGTCAGCGCCATACCGTCAATTGTATAGCCGTCATAATCCACCGCGCGAGAATCTACCTCATAGCAAAACACCTGTTCTGCTTGTTCAATATTGATAGCGGCCGCCGCCCCGATTGAATCCGCAATTCCTGGCAAAAACTCCGGCTTAGCATTTTGTTCAGAGCGACGCCAAGCATCTTTATCCTGCTGAAAAGATTGCACTCCTTCCTTAATTTCGGGAAACTCATCCACCGCTTTCGCCGACGACGTGCCTAAGAACAATCCCATCATCAACAGGCAAAATGCTTTCATTTCATAAACCTCCGCATATTCAAAACTTTTATAGAATATAACATCAAAATCTTAATTTACAGCTAACAAAATTAGCATAATACATAACAAAAAAAGCCTTCCCGTACAGGAAGGCCGATTAAAAAGCATCTGTTATAATATCTTAATTAAGATACCATGACTGCTTTTTCAATTTTTTGTTTTACTAAATAGCGGGGAAAAAATTTTTCCGCAAAAAAACTTACAATATCTGAAACTTGTAAGTTTTTCTTTTCTAAAAAAGAAAGCGGAGTTGTTTGCCCCGGCTCAATCAAGAACAATTGCTCAAGCAGCAATATTACCGAGAAACGCGACAAACTATCCAGATATGAGCTCACCGGCTCATTGAGATGGATATCAGCCGGAACTGTGTCACTCTCCAGCGAGATAGCATATCTCACCGCAAACTCAACCTCACGATACGTTTTAGGTTTCAATACCAATGGTTTGGCATTCGCACGTTTCTTGTAAGCTGTAATTGCTTTATTTTTTGCAATATCTCCAACTCCAAATGCATCATCCACAATTCTCTTGATTTCTTTAATTTCCATAGAAAAAAAATTTTAAAATATTTAATAATAAAAAATAAAAAAATTTGCAAATTTATAAAATATTGTTGTCCTTATACACCATTTTAGGACATGAATCAAGCAAAAAAGCTATTTTTGTTTTTTCCACTCTCGCACATTGCGATTATGCTCTTTCAAACTCCTGGCAAAATTGTGCCCTCCGTTGCCGCTGGCCACAAAAAAGATATAATCCGTCAGCTCCGGATTAGCGGCGGCAAGTAAAGATTCCCGCCCCGGATTACAAATCGGCCCCGGCGGCAAACCGCGATACTTGTATGTGTTATACGGATTATCAATTGTCAAATCTTTGCGGGTCAACAACCGCCCCAAATCTTTTTGCCCTGCCGTCAAAGCATAAATAACCGTTGGGTCGGTCTGGAGCAACATTCCTTTTTTGAGTCGGTTCACAAAAACCGAAGCCACCAAACCACGTTCTTCCGGAATTCCGGTTTCTTTTTCCACAATCGAGGCCAAAATCAGGAGTTCTTGTGGGTTCTCAAGAGGAACCGATGCATCGCGATTTTCCCAAACTTTTGCGAGCGTATTATCCATAGCTTTTTTAGCTTGCTCAATCACACTTTGGCGGCTATCTCCGCGCATAAAGCTATAAGTCTCCGGCAACAACGAGCCCTCAACCGGAATATTTTCAACTTCGCCGGAAAGATAAGGATTCTTGTTCAAAATCTCAACCATTTGCGCCACGGTCAAACCCTCTGGCAACGTGACCTTGCGATAGATAATATCTCCCGAGGCAATTTGCTCCATCACCTCCACCAAGCTCATCTGGGGAGCAAATAAATATTCACCGGCCTTGAGTTTTTTATCCAGACCGTTTAAGCGTCCCATAATCCGAAATATTAAAGGAGAAGCTATCACACCGCTTTCGTATAATTTTTCGGCCACGGTATAAGAATTTGCACCCCGCGGTACCAAAAGCTCCACCGGTTTGTCATAAGCCCCTGGTTTCCCTACATATTCCAAAAAAAGATACCCGCCCACAACACATATTGCCATCGCAGCGATAATCAGTTTTTTTAACATCAGAGGCTCCCAGTTAACACAAAAAGAGCGAAAACCATTTCCAATTCAAGAAACTTTCATCAGGATGATTTTCGCTCACAAAACAATAAATTAAGCAAACTTCTTAAAGATAAGCGAAGAGTTTGTTCCCCCAAAGCCAAATGAGTTTGACATTGCGGCTTTGATTTCGCGTTTTTTAGCCTTCAGCGGCACCAAATCAAAATCAGCCAACTCATCAGCCGGATCTTCCAAATTCAGGGTTGGCGGGCACATCTGTTCATTAATTGCCTTAATGGTATAGACCGCCTCTACCGCACCGGCGGCTCCGAGCAAATGCCCGATTGCCGACTTGGTTGAAGACATGGAAACATGTTTAATTCCCTCATCGCCAAACAAACGTTTAACCGCCAAAGCCTCGCCGACATCACCGGCCGGAGTTGAAGTACCGTGAGCATTGATATAACCAATATCAGACAGTTCCACACCGTTTTCTTTAGCATGATCGGCCGCCATTTTCATAGCCCGATAAGCACCGTCGCCGGAAGGAGCCGTAATATGATAAGCATCGCCGCTCATACCATAGCCCACCACTTCGGCATAGATTTTAGCCCCGCGAGCTTTTGCGTGTTCGAGTTCCTCAAGCACCACTGCGCCCGAACCTTCACCCATCACAAAGCCGCTGCGGTGCTTGTCCCACGGACGAGAAGCTTTTTCCGGACAATCATTAAAATCAGAAGTAATTGCCTTCATGCGGGCAAAACCGGAAAGTCCGAGCACATTAACCGCAGATTCGGCACCACCGGCCAACATCATATCGGCATCGCCCATAGCAATAATGCGAGCCGCATCACCAATAGCGTGAGTACCGGTTGAGCAAGCCGTAACACAAGCATGATTCGGGCCCTTAAGACCATGTTTAATAGAAAGATTACCCGAGACCAAATTAATCAAGCAAGAAGGGATAAAGAAAGGAGAGATTTTTTTGATACCATTTTCATGAAAAGAAATAGAGTTATCATAAATCACCTGCAAACCGCCGATACCCGAGCCCATCATCACGCCGAAACGATTTTTTTCTTCCTCGGAAGCGGTTTCCGCATTCCAGCCGGCATCTTTGAGCGCATCATCACCGGCAGCCATACCATAAAGAATAAACTTATCATTTTTCTTTTGGTCTTTGGGCGGCATCACCGTATCGGGATTAAAATCGAACTCTCCGTCGCCCCAAGGCACCTGACCGGCGATTGAAACCGGAATATCCTTCAAATCAACATTTTCAATTTTTTTGATTCCGGATTTTCCCTCAATCAGGCATTTCCAGTTATGCTCAACACCTCTCCCCAATGGAGAAATCACGCCCAATCCGGTCACAACAACTCTTTTCATACAAAACCTCATCAAAAGTTACGACATACATCAACAGATGCAAACTTTGTTCTTTATATGAAAAAACTCGCTATAAGTCAAGCGAGTTTCATCAATTCAACAAGTCTGCAAAGACTATGCATTCTTAGAAAGATAGTCGATAGCATCTTTAACAGTAAGAATTTTTTCAGCGGCTTCATCGGGGATTTCAACACCGAATTCTTCTTCAAAAGCCATAACCAATTCTACTGTATCCAGACTATCAGCGCCCAAATCGTCAATGAAGCTGGCGTTATCGGTTACTTTTGCTTCTTCAACACCAAGGTGCTCTGCAACAATTTTCTTAACGCGATTAGCTGTATCAGTCATATGATAAACCTCAATAAAAGATTAAAACAAAATTAATCAAACCATAACGGCCTGTGATTGACTTGTTAGCACAATTTTATCTTATTTGGCAAGCATTATTTTTCATAAAGCTGTGCATTTTCGTTTCATAGACCTGACATAATCCTCTGTTTTGCTTGATTTTCCTAACATTTTAGGTTTCAAACTCTTGTGCAATTTTATCAACAAGCCCCCTTGAAAGCCCTTAAACCAAGGTATATATCGCTAAAAAAAAAGTTATATTCGACACAAAAAAGACCGCCATAATCACCGGCGGCCTTTCAGATAGTCTTAACAACGAGCAACAAGATTAACCCTGACGAACTTTCAATTTGGGGTTTTTCTTGTTGATAACATAGATACGCCCTTTACGACGAACCACGATGCAGTTGCCGTCGCGTACTTTTTTAGACTTCAAAGAGCTACAAACTTTCATTTTTATTTCCTTTTATCAATGTTTGCCCGCAACTTATGCTAAATATCTATGTTTGTCAACCAAAATTTTACAAATAAATCAAAAATAAGCAAAAAATCTTTTGCAATATACAATATTTTCCCTATAATCAGCACTAAATAACGAAGAGGAAGGTCGATGAGAAAGTTTTTTCTGACTGCATTTATGTTGTTACTGCCTTGGAATATGGCCTATGGGCAAATGCCCTATTTAGAAGAGGTAAAAGCCTTAGGGATTATCTCCGGGCAAGGCATGGCCTGCGGTTCATCCAAACACCCCACATTTGAGATGTTGGCCCGCGCAATTATGCTGACCAAAGCCCCCAATCAGCAAATGCTCACCGAAGCCGCCTATACTTATAGCGAAGCCAAAGCCAGCACCTATCTTTCCAAACAAATGGACGGCTATTATCAGTGCGATGCCATTATTCGGCGTTTTGATAATCAAGATATTTTCAAGATAAATTTATATGCCGACGGCACACTTAAAATGCCCGACGGACAGATAATCACTCCGCGCCAGCCCTATGACGCCAGTGCCTTATATAAAGACGACAAACAAATTGAGATTAAGGCCAAAGCCATTTATGAAGGTGCACCGGCGCGAGTCCCCGAAGGTGTACCGGCTCCGGTTATTAGCTCGGTCAAACCCGACAAAAGTAGTTTTTCAGGGCTCAATGCTCCGGCCGTGCCCGATAACATCGGTTCAGAAAATTATGCCCCGAGCATGATAAAACACATCAGCCGCAACAATCATTAAACCACCCCGTAGTTTTTAAGGAGTAGACAATACTATGGCATCTTATCAGTATATTTATGTAATGCAAAACTTAAGCAAAGTTTTCCCCGGCGGCAAAGAGCTGTTTAAGGGAATTAGCTTGTCGTTTTTACCCGGAGCCAAAATCGGTGTTTTGGGTGTTAACGGCGCCGGAAAATCCACCTTATTAAAGATTATGGCCGGCGTAGATAAAGAGTTCAACGGTGAGGCTTGGGCAGCCGATGGTGTCAAGGTCGGTTATCTTGAGCAAGAACCCAAACTTGACCCCAATAAGAACGTGCTTGAAAACATCATGGACGGCTTGGGCGAAACCCGCGATTTGCTCAAACGCTTTGAGGAAGTTTCCGCCAAATTTGCCGAACCCTTAAGCGATGAGGAGATGAATAAGCTCATTGAAGAGCAAGCCGAACTCTCCGAAAAGATTGATGCCTGCAACGGCTGGGATTTGGAAAGAACTATCGAAATCGCCATGGATGCTTTGCGCTGTCCGCCGGCCGAAGCCGATGTTACCAAACTTTCCGGCGGTGAAAAACGCCGCGTGGCACTTTGCCGTTTGCTGTTACAAAAACCCGATATGCTGTTGTTAGACGAACCCACCAACCATCTTGATGCTGAGTCGGTTGCTTGGCTGGAAAAACACCTCAAAGACTATAACGGCACCGTGGTCATGGTCACTCACGACCGCTACTTTTTGGACAATGTCACCGGCTGGATTTTGGAACTTGACCGCGGTCAGGGTATTCCTTATGAAGGGAACTATTCTTCTTGGCTGGAGCAAAAACAAAAACGCTTAGAGCAAGAATCTCGTGAAGAAACCGCCCGCCAAAAAACTTTGGCCAATGAGCTGGAATGGATTCGCAAAAACCCCAAAGCTCGCCAAGCCAAATCTAAGGCACGTATCAACGCCTATGAAGAGCTGTTGGCGGCATCGGGCAAAGATAAAATTTCTTTTGCCAGCATTAATATCCCCATGACCGAACGCTTGGGCGATTTGGTGATTGAGGCCGAACACATCAACAAAGGCTATGGCGACAAGTTGCTGATTGATGACCTTTCTTTCAAAATTCCCAAAGGCGCAATTGTGGGTATTATCGGTCCGAACGGCGCCGGTAAAACCACTTTGTTTAGAATGATAACCGGACAAGAGCAACCGGATTCGGGGACGATTCGCATTGGCCCGAGCGTCGACCTTGGTTACGTTGACCAAAGCCGCGATGAGCTAGACCCCAACAAAACCGTCTGGGAAGAAATTTCCGATGGCTTGGATATTATTGAATTGGGCAAAAAACAAATGCCCTCACGCGCCTATGTCGGACAGTTCAATTTTAAGGGCGGCGACCAGCAAAAGAAAGTCGGGCAACTGTCAGGCGGTGAGCGCAACCGTGTTCACTTGGCCAAAATGCTCAAAAAAGGCGCCAATGTCATTTTGCTCGACGAGCCGACCAACGACTTAGATGTCGATACCTTGCGCGCTCTGGAAGAAGGTATTATGGAATATCCGGGTTGCGTCTTGGTCACCTCACACGACCGCTGGTTTTTGGACCGCTTGGCCACTCATATTCTGGCCTATGAGGGCGATAGCCATGTGGTTTGGTTTGAAGGCAACTACGAGGAGTATGAAAAAGACAAGAAACGCCGCCTCGGTGAAGATGCCGCCAACCCGCATCGCATTAAATATAAACCCTTACATCGATAGAAAAAATGCTAAAGCCCCGAGTTTGGGGCTTTAGTTTATCTATTGCTTGTCGATGAGTTCGATTCTGATTTCTTTGTTGTATAAGATGAGCAGTTTTTTAATTAAACTCAGGTGGGTATAGCGACCAATTTCGGTACGGTCAATATACTTGGGCGAAATATGGAATTGGGCGGCCAGTTGTTTTTGGGTAATACCTTTTTGCCAACGGACAAGCATTAATTCATGCCCGATGGCGCGACTGATTTTATCAATGTGAAATTCTTTAATTATCATAAATTTTGCTCCTAAGTTTTGATTAAACAAAACCGCCTATTCGGATTGAAAAGGCGGGGAGCTCAAAAACTGTAGCTATCACAGTCGCATTTATTCGTTACATAAATGTACTTATCTCATGCACTCCCCATAAAGGAGGCATTGCATAGCTAAGGTGTTTTTGAGACACCACAGTTTACCTCTAAACTGCAAGAATTAGAGTAAGAATAAATGGGATAAAATGCAAGTGAAAAGTTTTAGCGTAGATAGACCTACGTGGGTTTGTTGAATTCCCCGTAAATGCTCTAATAAACAAATTGAACTTTCAACTTTGGCACGGCTTAAAATTCGGAGAATGAGTCGTATAATAAGAAACCAGAGAAAATGCGAGTGAGCGTATAAAGAAATACGTGACCGAGCATTTTACTCGCAGTTTCTGTATTAGACGACCATTATACGAATTTTAAGGTCGGATAGTGGATTTAGTAGAGTGATTTCTAGGGGCGAAACAAACCCTAGCGTAGATAGACCTACGTGGGTTTGTTGAATTCCCCGTAAATGCTCTAATAAACAAATTGAACTTTCAACTTTGGCACGGCTTAAAATTCGGAGAATGAGGCGTATAGAGTGATTTCTAGGGGAGATGGCAATCCTAGCGTATAAAGAAATACGTGGATTGGCATCTACCCCGTAAAATTGCTCTAGACGACCATTATACGAATTTTAAGGGATGTAGACGGTATGCAACATATTAGTCCTGCCTTTCTTGCCGAGCGGAAAACCGGCCGTGATGATGATGTGATCACCGGAATGAGCAAAACCATTTTCTACCGCAATTTTTACGGCAATGTCTTCAATTTTATCAAAACTCTTAAAACTGTCTTTGTTGATAAAACTTTTGGCACCCCAAACCAAAGCCATTTTTCTGGCCACAGAAACATCGGGTGTTACGGCCAAAATCGGCAGATTCGGACGCTCCCGCGCGGTTAACAGCGTGGTAAAGCCTGAAGAGGTGTAAGTCACAATCGCCGCCACATTGTTGAGCACGGTAGGAATATCGGAAGCCGCATAAGTAATGGCATCGGCCTCATCGGCGCAACAATGATTGCGACGGGAGTTTTGCATACAGGTATAAAACAGCGGATCCGATTCGACTTGGATAATGATGTCGCGCATCATCTTAACGGCCTCAACCGGATATTTTCCGGCCGCAGTTTCAGCTGAGAGCATCACGGTGTCGGCCCCATCATATACGGCGGTAGCCACGTCGGATACTTCGGCCCGCGTCGGCGATGGATTATTAATCATCGATTCGAGCATTTGGGTTGCCACAATCACCGGACGAGCATATTTGCGGCAAGCCGTCACAATCCGTTTTTGGAGCACCGGCACGGTTTGGATAGGACACTCAACACCCAAATCGCCACGCGCCACCATGATGGCATCGGACAAGCGGATAATTTCATCAAGTTCATCAATTGCGCTGGGTTTTTCGAGTTTAGAAATCAGCCAAGCTTTATCACCAATCAGTTCACGAGCACGACGTACATCGGCGGCCGTTTGCACAAAAGACATTCCAATCCAGTCCACTCCGAGCTTGAGCGCAAATTTCATATCTTCTTCATCTTTGGGAGTGATAGCCGAAATTGGAAGTTGGGTATTGGGGAGATTCACTCCTTTATGACCGGAGAGATAACCTCCGACTTTTACGGTGGTGCGTGCCATAGATTCGTTGCAGTCTTCCACATGGAGGACAATACTGCCATCATTTAAGAGCAAATCATCACCGGGTTTAAGCGCGGCAAAAATTTCAGGATGCGGGAGGTTGACGCGTCGCTCATCACCAAGAGCCTTGTCCAAATCCAGCACAAAAGTTTCGCCTTCTTTCAAAAAGACTTTTCCGTCCTTAAAATCACCCACTCTAAGTTTAGGTCCCTGCATATCGGCCAAGATAGAAATATGCCGATTCTTAGCCTTAGCGAGTTTACGCACGATATCATAACGTTCTTTGTGTTCCTCGTGAGTTCCGTGACTAAAGTTAAAACGGAAACCATCGACCCCGGCATCAATCAATTTTTCAATTTGTTCTTTAGTGGCCGAAGAAGGTCCGATAGTGGCCAAGATTTTGGTTTTTGTTTGCAACGGCATAATCATCACCTCATAAAAAAAATTTCAAATTTGATATATCAATAACAGAAATAAGTTAATAGCATATTAAATATAGTACTTGTAAAAAACAAACATATTTGCTAGCTTATTCCACAAACGATTCAGCAAAAGGAGAAAAAAATGAGTGAAGAACAAAACAGCGATGTCGGAGGGATTGCCGCTGACCGCCTGCGCTCACTGATTGAACGCATTGAACGCCTGGAAGAAGAGAAGAAAGCCATTTCTTCTGATATCAGAGATATTTATGCCGAGGCAAAAGGCGCTGGTTTTGATGTCAAGATTATGCGAGCCATTATCAAACTGCGCAAGATGAATGCGGCCGACCGCGACGAGCAAGAATTTTTGCTGGAAACCTACCGCAAAGCCTTGGATATTTAAGGGTATAAACTTTAGTTTAAAAGCCTGCTTAAAAAGCAGGCTTTTTTATTATTTATAGTTCAAATACAATTCCGATGACGGCGGCAAGACAAATATAAACTATCGGGTGCCACTTCAACCAGCGAATAAGCCCAAAAGAAACAATCGCAATCAGCACGCTTTGCCAGTTGATTAAAGACAAGCGCGCCAACTCCCAGCCGGCAAACAAAATCAGCGCCAACACCGCCGGACGGATTCCAAACAACGCTTGGCGCAAAAATCCGCCTTCTTCTTTGGCAAACAAATATTTGGCAATCAAAATAATCACCACCAGCGAAGGCAGCACCAAGCCCAAAGTAGCCACGATTCCGCCCCAAATTCCGGCCGTATTATACCCCGCATAGGTGGCCATATTCACGCCGATTGGCCCCGGAGTAGATTCGGAAATAGCAATCATATCCATTAGTTCGCCTTTGGTATACCAATCATATTTATCCGCCAAATCGAGCAAGAAGGGAATAGTCACCATTCCGCCGCCGATTGCCGTTAACCCAATTTTGAAAAACTCCCAAAACAACAATGCATAAATCATGAGCGTTTTCTCCTCAGGTAGAGTTGGAAAGCATAACCGGCGACACCGGCCACAATCACAATCATCACCGGTGACAATCCGGCCGCTACCAACAACAGCAAGCTCAAAGCAAACATACCCCAGCCGAACCGCCCTTTGACCCCTTGCTTCCACAAACGCACCACCGCATCTAAAATCAAAGCCACTACCACGATTCTAATTCCGGCAAAAGCGTGTATCACATAAGGATTATGCATATACTTGCTCAAAATTGAGGCAACGAGCAAAATAATGATAATGGATGGGGTAACGATTCCGAGCGTGGCGGCAATTGCTCCGATTTTACCTTGTTTTTTGTAGCCCACAAAGGTTGCGGTATTAATGGCAATAATCCCCGGAGTACATTGCCCAATAGAATAAAAATCCATCAACTCGCTGTCTGTCACCCACTTGCGGCGCTCGACAAATTCAGCCTGAAGCAACGGCAACATTGCCGCCCCACCGCCAAAGGTAAATAAGCCGACCTTAAAAAACGAAAAAAACAAATCCCATAACATTTTCATATTACATCTCACAAAAATCCCTTTAATCTTAAATATATCCGCATTATCTTAAAAGAAATTAAAAAAAACGAGGTCATAAACATGATAATATCAATCGTCAAAGAAATTCGCCCCGGAGAAACCCGCGTGGCCGCCACTCCCGACACCGTGATTAAAATGCTTGCCTTGGGCGCTGAAGTACACATTGAGCAAGGCGCCGGACAAGCCTCCGGCTTTAGTGACGAGGCTTATCAAAAAGCCGGTGCTAAAATTATGCCCGATGCCGCCGGCACTTACCAAGGTACCGATATTGTGCTCAAAATCTGGGCACCGCAACCAAGCGAAGACAAGTACTTAAAAAAAGATATGACTATAATTGCCAATTTTCAAATCTTAAACCAGCCTGAGCGTAAAAAAGCTTTTGCCCAACTCGGCACTCAGTGCTTTGCCTTAGAGCTGTTGCCGCGCATTTCTCGGGCTCAGTCTATGGATATTTTGTCCTCACAAAGCAACCTCGCCGGTTATAAGGCCGTGTTGGAGGCAGTTAATCTGTCCCCCAAAGCCGTGCCCCTGATGATGACTGCCGCCGGCACCGTATCTCCGGCCAAAGTCTTGGTTTTAGGAGCCGGGGTAGCCGGACTTCAGGCCATTGCCACCGCCAAACGCTTGGGTGCGCAGGTGTTTGCCTCTGATGTCCGCCCCGAAGTCAAAGAGCAAGTGGAATCTCTCGGCGGCCGTTTTGTGGAGGTTGAGAGTAACGAAACTTTTGAAAACACCGGCGGCTATGCCAAAGAAACCACCGCCGATTATCAAAAAAAGCAGCAAGCCGCTATCGCCGCACAGTTGCAGAAAACTGATATTGTTATTACCACGGCGCAAATTCCGGGCAAAAAAGCTCCCTTGCTGATTAATGAAGAAATGCTTCGCCAAATGCCCTCAGGCGGTGTGGTGGTGGATATGGCTGCCGAAAGTGGCGGTAATGTCTTTGGTAGTCACGAAGGTGCCACAACCGAGTTCAACGGCATCAAGATTATCGGCAACTCCAATCTCGCCGCCCAGATTCCGCATTCGGCCAGCAAGCTGTATGCCAACAATCTGTATAACTTTTTAGCCCCGATGTATCAGAAAGAAACCAAACAATTTGTATTTAACTTTGCCGACGAACTGGTCGCCAAAACCTGCATCTGCAAAGAAGGAGAAATTAGATGATTGATATCTGGACCCTCTTAACCATTTTAACCTTAGCCTGCTTTGTTGGCTATTTTGTAGTCTGGGGTGTCACTCCGGCCCTGCACTCTCCTTTGATGAGCGTATCCAACGCCATTTCCGGCATTGTGATTGTTGGTGCTTTGATAACCGCCGGCATCAGCCAAATGGGCATGGTCAAAATCTTTGGACTGATTGCTATTGTCTTAGCCAGCATTAACATTTTTGGCGGTTTTGCCGTTTCACAAAGAATGTTGCTCATGTTCAAAAAGAAAAGAAAGGAGAACCGCTAATGACCAATGCATTTCTTTCGCTTAGCTACCTTTTAGCCAGCATTTTGTTTGTGTTCTCCATTCGCAGTTTGGCCTCTCCCGAAACCGCTCGCCGCGGCAATGTTTTGGGTATGATTGGTATGGGTATTGCGATTCTCGCCACCTTACTTTCCCCCGCCGTAGAAGAAATCTGGTGGGTTTTGGGCGCCATTGCTTTGGGTGGTATCATTGGGGTGTATAGCGCGCTTAAAGTAAAAATGACCTCCCTGCCCCAAATGATTGCCGCCTTCAATGGCTTGGGCGGCTTATCAGCAGTGTTCATTTCCTTAGCTGAGATAATCTCGGGCGGACAAACATGGATTGAATCTTCACTCGGGCTTTTGATTGGAGCTATCGCTTTTTCAGGTTCCGCAATTGCCTTTGCCAAACTCCAAGGCCTGATAAAAGCCAAAGCCATTGTCTTTACGGGACAGCAGCTTCTCAATTTGCTCTTAGGCTTGGGCACAATTGGTTTGACGGTTGCTTTCTGCTTAACCGGTGATGTGAAGTTGTTTTATGCCCTCACTGCAGTTTCGATTCTGTTGGGATTTTTGCTGGTCTTGCCGATTGGCGGTGCCGATATGCCGGTGGTCATTTCCGTACTCAATGCCTATTCGGGTTGGGCGGCTGTTGGTATTGGTTTTTCGCTCCACAATGTATTGCTGATTATTGTCGGTGCTATTGTCGGTGCCAGTGGGGCAATATTATCTTATATCATGACCAAAGCCATGAACCGCTCACTCATGAGTGTAATGCTTGGCGGATTCGGAGCCGAAACTAAAACCTCAAACAATAGCAATGATGAAGACAAAGTCGCTAAAAGCGGCAACCCCACCGATGCGGCTTTCATTATGGAAAATGCCAACAAAGTCATCATCGTTCCGGGCTATGGCATGGCTGTGGCTCAGGCACAACACATTCTAAAAGAAATGGCCGACGATTTAATGAAAGACGGTGTTGAAGTCAAATTTGCCATTCACCCCGTCGCCGGACGTATGCCCGGACACATGAACGTGCTTTTAGCCGAGGCCAATGTTCCCTATGAGCAAGTTTTTGAGTTAGAAGAAATCAACCGCGAATTTGCCACCGCCGACGTTGCTTATGTGATTGGCGCCAACGATGTTACCAATCCGCTGGCTAAAAACGATCCCGATTCGCCCATTTACGGCATGCCGGTTTTAGATGTCGAAAAAGCCAAGACGGTGTTCTTTGTCAAACGCTCGCTCAACTCCGGCTATTCCGGAGTTGACAATCCGCTCTTTTATGCCGACAACAC